>CAUCWU010000082.1 GCA_958446555.1 uncultured Lachnospiraceae bacterium
TTCATCTTTTATTTCCTCAATCATCATAGAATCTAATGGCAAATCTATTCCAATTATTTCTTTCAGCTTTTTTTCAAATACCTCCATATTTGGAATTTTATAGTCTTTCATAAACTCGCTATTATTTTCTAAGAAAACACCCTTCTCCACATAGTATTCCGGCATTTTTTCTATGTACAATACTAACGCCTGCTGCAGCATATTATTTTCTACGCACCAAGAAATCAACTGCAAATACGATAAATTTCCCTCATCTCCCATTCCGAACTTTTTACGAATCAGTTTTACCATGTCCGTGAATACACACTCAAACAAATCATCTGTTGAGTCACTCGTATACGTTTTCAATTCTGTATTTAACTGTGGAAGTATTTCATCAATCCTCTTGATATTACAAAGGCTCATTTCATGTGAAAATTCTACTATTGTATCCAATAACTTTGTTATCATTGGATTGTCGTTTTCCTGATAGCATAGTTTTAAAAGGTCTGCATTTCCAGTTCGCGTAAACTGATCCACACCATTTAAAAGTTGAAACATTCTATAAACATTGTTGACTTGGCATATCTCACCCGCAGGCTGCGTTTCTTTTTGAACAGATTGAATTCCCTTATTAACAGATTGGCTTTCTTTGCTAACAGGATTACCTACTTTAACAGCAGCTTGAACCTTTTTCCTCAAAAGCATTTTTGAATATACCACTTCCTTGCATGGCATTCCATGATATTCTAAATATCGTATAATCATTATCATTAAAAACGTCGTATCTCGAAAGCCACCTGTGCAATCCATATAGACACTCATTTTTTCATCATTCTGAAATATATGCTCTGAAATCTTATAATAAACTTCAGCAGCCAGTTTCCCTGTATCATTTTGTTTTTCATCATATTCAATATCAACAAATTCGATTTTCTTTCCTTTGTAAAAGCTTAATCTTTCATCTTCTGCTATCCACCTTTCCACTCTTCTCTGAAAACTACCCCACGTTTTTTTTCTTACTGTATTTGACACTAAGGTAATAATCTTTTCTACCGGTTCACCATTTTCTGCCGCCTTCCAGAGCAAATATTGAATACCCGCATCAGTTGACTCGTGGCCTAGAAAGGTTTCTTCGTTCATTTTATATGATATCGCATTCTCCGCATTCTTATCCTTTTCGTCTTTCTTATCCTCGCTTAAGAAGAACACGATTGCACTCTTTGCATTCATTTTCCTATTTCCTCCTACATGACTTACATTTGCTATAACTATAGCATGATATCTGTGATTTTTCAACAAAAAAGAGAACTGATTGCTCAGTTCTCTTTCGCTCATTTGCTAATTTTCTTCATTATTTTTTCTTTTTAATGACCTCATTGATACTCGGAAGCGGCACAGTTCTTGTTTGATATTCGCTACCATCAACACTCATATATCGAATATCCTCTTCATCCGGTATCTTGGTGGAATCCTTCATGTCAAAGAATGCTCGAATATGTGGTTCATCATCAATATTCTCTGCTTCACACCACTCAGATGCTTGTTTTTTGTATGTGTCTATTGCCTCCTGTACGTTAATTGTTTCAAATGGTGTCAGCTCCAACATAGATTGTAAATCATAGGCTTTCTGATAATTGATTTTCTTTGCACTCTTTATCTGAACAGAAACACAGCCATATCCATAGGATTTTGCCTTACCAAGATTCATCCAAGAATCCTTTTCTAATCGAATTGCCCATAAAAGTAATCCAAGCTCGTCTTTCTTTAGATTTTTAAAACGCACTTTTCCTATGAAATGGACATTCTTTGGCAATGGACGTAACGTAGATAAAACCTTCTCATTTTTCTCTATCGTGCCTGTTTCCAAAGTGCCACCATCTGCAACAAGCTTTTTATGAAGCCAATACTGTTTTACTCCTCTAAGTTCAAAATTCTCAGAATTATAATTTGTCGTTTTCCCAGTCTGAATCAAATAATCCATATAGCTACTCGGTTTTGGATCTGACAGTACTACTGTTCTTTCTCTCTGCTCGCACTGGTCCTTCTCACAAATAACTGCATCTGAAAAAGAGATTCTGGACTTATAGCTTTTTTCATCATCGCTATAGCCGAACATTGACTTCGCATAGTCAATCACTTTATTCTTCTGCTTTTTTGGCAATCCATCTTTGATTCTATATTTATATTGAATTCTTAATTTCGGTGTGAATCCAATATAAATGTGTCCATCATGTTCCAGGTAAAACACAGGCTTCAGTTTTTCATCCTTCGGAAGATTAAAAAAGTCTTTTTCTTCTCCTAACGTGTTTTCCTTCTTTTGATAGTCAGCTTTAAAAATGGCCAGATCTTCATCTGAAATTGGCTTAGATGATTTCGTATCCACCTGTGGAAGAATATAGATCGCTTTCTTTTCTTCTACATAGCCGCTACTAATTACATAGCCTTTTTTTGAATATTTTGCATTTGGAGCACCAACCTTTGTTATCTTTTTCTCATTATTTATTTCATAGGATACCTCTTCAAAATACGGTTTATAATTATCATTAGGCTCCCCTATATAATGTTTTCTTCGTTTGCCTCCTTCTTCTTTTTCAGATTCTTCAAAATCAAACTCTAGGTTGTTTTGTGTTTTCCATCCGTCTGGTTCTTTGAAGAAAGGATATGAAAAAACTCCATTGTTATCGCGTTTATCATAATAATCTTTTTGAATATCCTCTCGCTCGCTCAGCGTATAATAATCTCCTTTTGCATTGGTAGAATAGATAGAGTAGCCAGAACCTTCTTTTTTGATATATCCAGCTTTCACCCCTTTAGTAGCTGTCTTATATATTGATTTTACATTTCCTTCTATATCTGTCACATCACGGTACATCAATGCATAATCATCAATATCATCGTCAAAGCTAGAATATCCCAGAATCTGGACATTATTTCGAATCAATCCTCGAATCGAACTGCCCGGTATACTATAATTGCCGTTTGCATCTCGATGAAAAAATTCTTCTCCATTGTCTGTAAAGATTGGTGTCTGAGCAGTCATCTCATATTCAATCTCTCCTGAAATAAGCTCCTGATCCATACTGTTATGTGCTGGCGGTCTGTCTGCATAAACCTGTCTTACATCTGCAAACGGAATAAAATTATATGGTGCTCCTACATACTTTGTATCATATTTACCCATATTGTTTTCCTCACTTGATTCCCTGAAGTCTTGTTAAAACAACATTTGCCTGCCCATCTTCGTCATAGCCAATATATTCTTTTACAAAGACAGAACTTCCTATGGCTCGAAACTTTCCTGCAAGCTCGTATTCTTTTACCAACTCATCATTGCCATCTTCATCCGAAACGGCAACCGCCTGCTTTTTTCCATCTACATCAAAGAAATGTAGTTCCTTATCTTCCGAAAAGAAACGAGCTTCCATGCATTCCTCCCAATTGATTTCACCTAGTAACTCTGTTTTATTTAGAATTACCTCACTGATCATATATAGCAATGCATATTGATACTCTGGAATCTTCTCACAAGCTTTCGAAAATTCTAGTTTTTCAAGTTTGTATGACATATCATACCTCCTGTAATGCTTTGAAGCATCTCGAAATTATTTGTTTTTCATCTTGGATGCAATTCTTGCTAAAGTCAATAACAGTGCAATTTTCTTGATCTCCATTCTCTGTGACTGTTACCTTTTCCACTTGAATGACACCCTTTCCAACACTGTAACCACTTCCTACTGTAAATGCACCAATTGCCAAATCACGAAGCGTCAAAAGTAACAATCCGCAAGACTGTTCTGCATTATTCGCCTCCCAATTTCGGATGACAATATGCAGCTTCAACTTTCCCGCAACATTTTTCTCTGAAAACAGGCCGCCATTGATTACACCACCAGTAAACTTATCAATGTGAATTCGATGAGACAAAAGCCTTGTGTCATTCTCTTCTTTATTGCCTACTACCGTGTCAAAGAAATAAAGATTGCCTCTCTTTGCACAATTGACTGTATTTTGCTTGACACCCTTTTTGCTTCCAAAGGCGTTCTCAATTACGGTATCTAGTGTATTTACTTTATCTTCTGTATCATTCTTCCAGCCATATTGTTTTGCCAGATAAGAAGCAACTTTTTCCGCCTGTGAGCGAATTGCACCTTTCAATGAACTTCCTGGAATAATATATTCCTTTTGCCCATTTCTGATATTTTCGCTATTTGCTGCATCCTCACCAGCGTCCTCTACGGCAATACTTTTTACAAGTAGCTCATTCTCTGTACAAGCGTCCACAATAATATCATATGCATCCTGCTTGCCAGAATACACACCCATCTGACTGGTTAGCTCCTCATATTGATTTGATTCTAAATTATCCTCTTCAAACCAGAGTTTACGATCTTCATCATTTTCTTTACCGCTTAAGTAAAATACTTTTCGTAGCAACTTTGTTATCTTAAAATATCCACAGCCATTGCTCTTTTGGCCTCCAAGCTGGATGACTCCCGCATTGATTGCCTGAAAAACACTTTCAATTTTTTCTTGTCCCTGATCATTATATAAATAGATAGAAAACGAGAATTCAGCTCCTGCACCGATATAAGCCATATTAAATTTCTGGCCTGACTCTTGCGCAGTTTTTGAGACAACACCAAGCTCAGGATCAATGCTCACTCGTGGACGCAATTCCAACTTTACTTCCTTTATATCTGAAAAAATGCCATCTGTAAAGCGAACTCTGCCAGCATATTCGTAGGAATTTGTCTCTTCCTCAAAGATTCGCTTTCCAAAAATGGAATCTGTCCATTTTCCACCATAAACCTCATCACAGTAGCTTCTAAAAACACCCGAAATACTGGAAGCCTGAATAAATGGATTTCCATCAGTTGGATGAACTAAAACCTCTTCGTTATCCCCTGATACGCTTCCTACACGCAGGGGTTGCGTACATTCAGCTGTAACAACATATTTTATGACTTTATCATAGAAATTGGTATTTGCCATTATTTTTCCCCCTTATTGTTAAGACGAATCAAGTCAAGAATCAACTTTAATTTCATTCGCTTCTCTTGATCCTCAGGTAAAAGTTCAGATGTTGAAATACCCATAATGTATCCTTCGTTTTTTCCTTTAAAACCTGCAATGTCTTCAATTTTCTTGTTCTCGTTCAAAATCTCATTTTCAATGAGGTTACCGACGTTTTGTAAACTGTTATGTTGTTTTTGGATTCGATTATTTTCTTCTCGCTTATTTGACTCCGACAAATGTTTTCTTAATGATGAAATTGCCTGTTCCGGATTATACTGATAAGCAGTAATAACAGAATCCAACATTCCCAACTGACTTGCACTTGTTCTGATATCATCGGAAAGCTCTTCTTTTTTCTTTAAAACAAATTTCTGTAAGCCTTGCTGAAGCATCGCCTTATAGTAGGATCTTGCAGCGATACAGATTACCTTTTTATCTTCAGAGTTCATAACAGGAAGTGACTCTTCTTCTACAGTATTGGCAAAGTATTCTTCTGATTGTTTTAAATTGATCTTTTCATATCCATCCTTTAAGAAAAGAACCCTTCCAAAACCTTCATTTCTTCGAATTCCGATTCCTGCATCAGACAGTTCTCGTATCGTCTCAACTGTCAATGTTCCTTCATATTTTAAATGGAAAACACTTCCCTGCTCATACGCAACTGTTGATGGAATTTTTACACCCCAGGTTCGATTATATCCACGAACCGTAGTAATTGACGTTGAGCAGTACGCTATCTGAAGATTTTTTACATGCAGCTTTTTTTCTAATGCAGCCAATGTATCTTCATTAAATCCACAAAGTTCCCCCTGTTGATTCCGTAACGTCATATTAGACAATAATAACAGATAACACTCACCTACTTGATCCGTATCTGCAACAAAGCTTTGATATGGCAACTCGTCTGTAATCTCACAGTCAATTATTTCGCACTTTCCAAAGCCAGAAGATCTTGCATTTCCAAGAATAATCTCGTCATGAAGAACAGACTTGATACGTTCTATCAGTGCTTCTTTTTCTTCTGAATCATCTTTCTCCGTTTTATAATCCACTGCTATATATCCTGTAAACAGATATCCCGGTTCTATATATTCATTTCGGAAAACGTTTTGCTTTTCTCCCTCTTCTAGGTTAATTTTAATTTTCAAATCGGATCCTGTTTCTACATTATAATAATGGATGCGATTCTGATCAAAATAGCAATAACGACCCAATGCAGCTCGCTTTTTTCCATTCAAGTCTGCTTGTTTTACCACTATATTTACTAATTTATCATTCTCTTTCATCACCTTTTTTTCATAAAAACCTTTCGGTGACGGAATCAACTCCTGATTCTCCATACTAATATAGGCATTCAGATACCTCACATAATTTGAAAACAGATCCTTTTTTATTTTTTCAAAATCGTTTTCCCTTACTAATTGATTCACTATATATCCGCGAATTGTCGTTCCCGGAATATATCGAAGTGTAATCATCTGACCACTTTGACTGCTATTATCATCTGCAATTCGCAGTGGCTCTTTATTTTTGAACACAAACTTAATATATTTCGTCATTCTGTCTCCCCCTGCTACTCTACAGTGATTTGTACTTTGCCAAATCCTCTGTTTCTCATCGTACCAATCCACTTGACCAGCTTCAACGCATTTTCCACAAGCGCTTGATTCTCTTCATCACATTTTACTTCGCTGTAAAAATAAATTCCTTTATTTACACAACGCGCCATTCGAAGACTTCCGTCACTTGCCATTCCCTCTTCAATGCTGGTAAATGTTCTTAAGTTTGTAAAAGAATCCTGCACTGCTTGCGGATTTTTACCACCTATTTCACTAAGCACATATGCCTTTACGGTATCTGACAGACAAAAATCTGAAAAAACAAGCTTTCCATTGTCTACCAATGTATCATCTCCACTCTTTCCCAAAAGCTGGGCTACCTTTGTCTGTGCCTGTGATTCATCATCGCCTGTCCACATCAAATAGTGAAACAGTTCCTCACGAAAAACGCCCTTGAATGTGCCACCTTTATAATATGGGAAACCATAATCATCACATAAAACAGAGATGTCTTCTCCACCAGGAATGCTTGAACCATTACCAAAAATTGCATCCGATTTTAATTCCATTTTTATCTTCATACATTTTCTCCCTGTCCCTTAGAATCTTCCAATGAAATATAAGTATCTGCAATCTCAAGTGCATCAAAAATCTGAGATCGCTTTATTCCATCAAAGCCTGCCTGAAACGTTCCAAAATCTTTTGACAGGTTATTAAACTGAATGTAGGACTGAGTTGCCGTTTCTCCCTGTTTTAATACAGAACGAAGCTCCTTCAGTTTTCCTCTTGCATAGTCAGAATCCTGATTTTGAACCTTTTCTATTTGCTTTTTAAATTTGTCATAACGACGAACTTGCTCCTTCTTATCTACATCGCTTCCTGATTTTATGATATATGGTCTCATCTCCAAATGATTTCCATCTGCTGTAATGTACTGATTTCGAACCTCCTTCAGTGTATCCTTTACCTCTCCATACTCAATATGCCAATCAATTGATGATACATTTGCACCATTATAAGAATCATCTGTTTCCTTTTCTGACCCCAATGCTGCTCCAAATTTTTTCGCATTGCTGCATAGCTTTTCTGCAAGCTCATATGCTTGATAAAAAGGATATTTTTGATGCACAATTGCAACACCAGCACACGCAGCATACCCTTTTTTGTCATGTGCATTCTTCTTTTTCAATAAAGCTTCTATAAACTCTCTAGCACACTCAATGCCAATTCGACCATCTGTCACAAAGCAGATATCATCGCCTGCAGTAATAATACGTCGAACTGGGAAAAAACCATCTTTTAGATTTAGTTCTTTCAGTTTTTCTGATTCTATCCTTTCCTGAACCTTCTGCAGCATTTCTGTATAAGAGTTCTTAAAATCATCATCAATTGATTCACTAAATGTTAGAAGTTTCCCCTTAAACGTATTCCAAACGGCCGTTCCATTTTCTCCTTCCTTATAGAGTTTTTCAACTCTTCTTCCCATTGCATTTCCATCAATATGTACAACTGCAATAAAGCTGGACTCCCCATGAGATCCGCCTAAATCTTCAAATTTGCTAGCCAATTTATAACCTGGAATTAAAAATCTTGCATCTGGCTTTCGCTCTTCCTCTAACATGCTTTGCTGTTCTTCGCACTTGATTCCATTAACAGACTTTAACACAGGCTTTAAAGTTGTTGAATCAATCTTTTCGATGCCAAACGTTCCCTGATGGAAGGAAGACAATCTAGTTGCTTTTTTCCTTTCTAATTCTTGAGATAGTTCCTTCATCTTTTTAATCATCGGTTTTGCTTTCTTTCCGTCTTTCTCGCTATACTCCAAGACCTTTGCAAATACTTCAATTCCCGGATAATCTTTGTGAATCCGAAACGTAGCTAACTTTACAAAAGAAACAGCTGTCTCTTTCTCTTCAAATTCCAATACGATGTGTCCACCGCCAGAATATACCAGATTTTTTCCT
>CAUCWU010000083.1 GCA_958446555.1 uncultured Lachnospiraceae bacterium
CATCTACTGTGCGGATTCCACCGCCAACAGTAAATGGAATGAATACCTTTTCTGCAACTCTTCTGACCATATCCACGACAATATTTCTGGCATCACTTGACGCTGTAATATCCAAAAATACCAATTCATCTGCCCCTAATGCATCGTATGCCGCTGCAATCTCTACTGGATCTCCAGCATCCTTTAGATTCACAAAATTAACACCCTTTACGACACGGCCATTATGTACATCCAGGCAAGGAATGATACGCTTTGTAAACATTAGTCTTCCCTCCTTTGCTGCAAAAAGTTTTTCAAGATCATAAGACCTGTCTTTGAGCTTTTCTCTGGATGGAACTGACAAGCAAAGACATTTCCCTTCTCAACTGATGCGTGGATCGTTACACCATACTCGGTTGTTGCCGCCACAATTGCCGGATCCCCTGCCTGAAGATAATAGGAGTGAACAAAGTACACATATGGTTCCTTCTCAAGACCCTGAAAGAGAGATGCCCCCTCGCGAACAGAAAGCGAATTCCATCCCATATGAGGAATCTTTAAGCCTGGTCCATCTGGTATGCGGACAATTCTTCCTTTCAGGATGCCAAGTCCACTCACACCTGGTGTCTCTTCACTGCTCTCAAACAAAAGCTGAAGGCCAAGGCAGATACCCAAAAATGGAATTTTTCGGTCAATTGCCTCGTGAATGACATCGACTAATCCAAACTTTTGCAAGTTTCCCATTGCATCGCCAAAACAACCCACTCCCGGCAAAATGATATGGTCTGCCTGAAGAATCACCTTTGGATCCCTTGTTAAAACAGGAGTCTCTCCCATTGACAAAAGTGCTTTTTCTACACTTTTGATGTTTCCTGCATCATAGTCAATAATTGCTATCAATGTGCCACCCCCTATGTTGTATATGAAAACAAATGAATACCTATGAATTGCTCGGTTTCTGGAAACTTGACAATTCAAAACATTCGAATTTATTATATCATACGATTTTTACCGTGACAACTCCTCTGCCAGTTTTTACGTGTATTTTACAAAACAGTTTTGAGTTGTAGGCATGCCTCTAATGTAGAAATTTCTTTCCTATTTTTACGAAAGCTTTTCTGCAATCTCTTTTACAAATTCAATGCAATTTTCCTTCACACCGATTCCTCTGCCAGTTAATTCAGCTGGAACCTGATATAGCATTGGATGCACACGAATCAGTGTTGCCTTCTGATGCATCGAAAGTACCTTCTCAAATGGCCAACGCATCACCATCGGATCAACAAAGCCCTCGCCAAGCTCAAGAATCGTCAATGTATGCGTCAGTGAGCAGCTCAGCCAGTTCATATAAGCCTCCCACTGTTTTTCCTGACCCTCTACCTTTAGCGCTGCTGTCAAAAACTTTGAAATTCGTCCATCCAATAACTTTTTATCGGTATTGGACGTGATAACAAAGCAGTTTCTTCCCTTTGCAAGCTTCGCTAGTGTATCGTAGACCTCGTCAATCTCTTTTTCATTTCCTTCTTTGACAGCTAACTGTGTGCCGATTCCAATTAACAGCATCTCGCTGTCTTTTATTTTATTCCATACTTCCTCTGTCATATTCCTTTTCCTCTCCTTGTGTTGATTCCAATTCTTTTGGTGCTTTCTTTAGGCAAAACCAAAATGCCACGCCCTCGCTTGTATTGTATACACCATACGGCTGCTTGTGAGCATCCATAATGGCCTTTACAATCGACAAACCAATTCCGCTTCCACCGTACTCTCTTGTACGCGCCTTATCAACCTTATAAAATTTGATCCAAACTTTATCAAGAGAATCCTCTGGAATCGGATCTCCGGTATTGGCAACCGTAATCTTGACTGTTTCTTTTCCCTGTTCCACGGTAATGGTGATACGCTTGTCACCACTTACATGGTTCATCGCATTGCTGATATAGTTCGTGCAAACCTCTTCAATTTTAAACTCATCGCCAAGCACCATACAGGAATCTGGATAGTTTTTGATCACCTGGATTTCTTTTTTCTGCATCTCAAGCGCGCTTGAATTTAGTAATGTCGTCAACATCTCACTGATATCAAAAGTCTCCTCTGTGAGTGCATCCTGTCCAAATTCGAGATGATTGAGAGTTAGAAGCTTTCGCACCATACGGTTCATCTTTTTGGCTTCATCGACGATGACATCGCAGTAAAAAGCACGACTCTCTGGGTCGTCGCTGATGCCTTCCTGAAGCCCCTCTGCATAACCTTGAATCAAAGCAATCGGTGTCTTTAACTCATGAGAAACATTCGACAAAAATTCTTTTCGCACCTCGTCGATCTGAATTTTTTCATCGATATCTTTTTTGAGTTGCTCATTTGCTGTCTGAAGCTGATTGATCGTATTCTCTAATTGCTCTGACATGGAGTTCATGCTATTACCCAAAAGGCCAATCTCATTATCTAAGCTACCTGTGTATTTGTTTGTAAAATCCAAGTTTGCCATATGGTCGGCAAGCTCAGCAAGCTGCAAAAGTGGCTTCGTCAAACGATTGGAAATTGCTGTAATGACAATCAGTGCAAGTATCATCGCACCGATACAGGTAAACATGAAAAACTGATTGGAGATTTGCGCACTGTCCTGAACGGCCTCAAGTGGAGTCGACATCAAAAAGAAGGTGTCATTGCTCAGCGAACCATAGCAATCCATATAGGAGGTTCCCTCCAATGTATCATTGTACTTTAAAATCTTATAGCGCTCTCCCTGCTTGAGCACCGTCACCGTATCCATCCGATCCCAGACCAATATATACTGCATCAGACGATGACGAAGTTCACTCGCCTGCATATTGGATACACAGTTCGCGCTGACCTCATCAAGTGACCAGTCCGATGTTGTCTGGATAAAGGAAATGTTGTCGGCATCACGCATACTCATCAAAACATCACTGATTTTGTCAATGTTTTCTGTGCTGTTATTGGCCAGTTCATTTAACTTTTCATAATAATGGACAACCTTTTCCTGCTTCTTTTGATAGTAGAAGTCTTTTAGCAGACCATTATTGAGTCCAATGCACAATACCATTGTCAGTGTCAAAATGATGATAAAAGCAGATGTAATCTGTGTTCGTATGGATGATTTCATGCTACTTTTGTCCTTTCATCAAAATGTTTTTTCTTTGCAAGAATCAATTTGGTAATAAATAAAGTAATAATAAAATGAATTGTACGTTTCTTCTTACTCAACCTCAAATTTGTAGCCCATTCCCCAAATGGTATGAATGTACTCACCCTTAGCGCCCATCTTGCTTCTTAACTTCTTTACATGAGTATCAATGGTTCTCGCATCGCCAAAGTAATCGTAGTTCCAGACATTGTTCAAAATCTTCTCTCTAGACAAAGCCAGTCCTCTGTTTTCCATAAAATAGGTCAAAAGCTCAAATTCCTTAAAGCTTAATTCAATCTCCTTGCCATCGATTGTCACCTGATGAGCAGCCTTGTCAACAACAATTCCACCGCACTCAAGCTTACTGGATTTCACCTGATTGCTTCTCTTTAATACGGCACCAACTCTTGCAACTAAAATCTTTGGGCTAAATGGCTTACTGATATACTCGTCTACACCAAGATCAAAGCCGTGAAGCTCATCCTGCTCCTCGCCCTTTGCCGTCAACATAATAACCGGAACCTGTGAGTACTCACGAATTGTCTTTAATACCTGCCAGCCATTCATCTTTGGCATCATGACATCAAGAAGAATCACTGCAATGTCCTTGTTGTTAAAAAAGGTTTCAACTGCTTCCTCTCCATCCCCAGCCTCAATAACCTCGTAACCGTCTCTTGTCAAAAAGTCGCTTACCAACTTTCTCATTCTGCTCTCATCATCGACTACCAAAACCTTTATCTTTTCCATAGTGTTTTTGTCCTCCTTGCTGTTTTTGATACCTCAATTCACGAAGAAATCTCTAAATGGCATGCGTATTTCCTTCTCAAACTCTGCCAATGAATGCTTGTGAAGTGAAATTTTTCTTTTACTCTATCAGATAAATATGGCAAAGGTGTGAACAGACTTACGAAAAAGTGAAAAAATGCTCTATAAATCCTGCCTTATGATAGAGACTTAATGCCATCTGATTTGTGTAGCGTATAATAAAAGTACCCGATATCGGAGACAAAATTCCCCAGTATCAGAGAGGGAATTCCTCAAAATCGGAAAGGGACATGTTGAAGCAAAATAACCTATCAGATATCCTTTGTCTAAGAACCACCAAAGGCAAAGGAGGAAAGGAAATGCTAACTATGTCCCAAATCAATGATATCAGAGATTTGAGCCAAAAGGGATACTCAATTTCAAAAATTTCATCTCTTACTGGTTTAGATCGCAAAACAGTTCGTAAATACCTCAATGGTGTTCCGACTCTATTAGTGTTTGATAACGCAACAGGTGTTGGCCATCGAGTCATGGGTCAGATCCATGAAACTGAACTGTTTGCTCGCTTCCGCGCTCACTATGGCTTTCGGATTCGCTTTTGTAATCCGTATGCTGGTTACGAGAAAGGGAATGTAGAAAATAAAGTGGGAACAACTCGTAGAAACTTATTCGTTCCCATACCAACGTACCATGACATTGAAGCTTACAATCGGACGCTTCTTGATCAACATGTAAAAAAAGCTTCTGAATCTCATTATAAAAAAGGAAACGTAATATCAGAACTCTTTGAGGAAGATCGAAAGCATTTCTTTCTGCTTCCAGCAAAGCCATTTCAGGTATGTCGCTATGAAACTTGTAGAGCTGATGGATATGGAAAGATCTGTCTTGACGGTAAACACTTCTATTCGACAAAGCCTGAAAATCATAACAAGCGAGTTATGGTCGGTATCCGCGCTCACTACATTGATATATTAGAGCCGAATGGAGATTTGCTTGTTCGCCATATGCGTCAGTATGGGAATACTCGAACAGACATCAGTGATTACAGCACTTCTCTGGAAATGCTCTCAAAAAATATCGGAGCATGGGACAACAGTGGATTCCGCAAGGATGCACCAGAGCTAATCCAAGAATATATTGATAATCAGTCCCATAGTGCTCGCAAATCTTGTGTTCGTCTTCTTAGTGATTTAACAAAACAGTACGGATATAAGGCAGCTATTGATGCACTCACCCTGTCGATTAAAAGTAATAGCGTGAGTCTGTCAAATACAGCAGCTCTTGCAGCACGTATCACTGGTTATGGTATTGATACCCCTCCAGAACCGGGTCCCTCATTAGACATCTATGATCAGGTTTTTCTTCCATCTAAGAGTGACGGAAAGGAGGCGATCCTATCATGACTCCCACATCTACTCGTACAGAGCTTGAAGAAAGTATTCTTACCTGCTGCAAGTCACTGTTTTTGACCTCCGCGATACCAGAGCTGATAAAACAGGATGGTACTCCAAAGCAGATCGAATACCTTGCTGTCGCTCTGCAAAAGGAAATCACTCGCCGTGACGAGAATAAGAGAGCTCGTCTGGTTAAGAGAGCCCGTTTCCCTATTTATAAGACTTTTGAAGGCTATGAATACCGTTGTGTAAAACTACCTCCAGCACTGTGCAAAGAAGAACTGGAAAGTGTCTCTTTTATAAAAGAGAAAAACAACCTTGTACTTTATGGACCTGTAGGCATTGGCAAAACTCATATGGCAATCGCCATTGGAGTGAATGCGTGTATGAAAGGCTATAAGGTTCGCTTTTACACAGTAACAGAACTAGTTTTAAAGTTAGCCGAGGCTAGAAAAAACGGTACTTTAGAGCGGCTCCGTAATGATCTAAATGGACTTGATCTGTTGATTCTTGACGAATGGGGATATGTTCCTGTTGATCGTGACGGTTCTCAGCTCTTGTTTCGGGTAATTTCCGACAGCTATGAAAGTAAAAGTCTTCTGCTCACTACCAACTTAGAATTCTCTAAATGGGGAGGCATCTTTACGGATGATCAGATGGCAGCAGCTATGATTGATCGACTTGTCCATCATGGACACCTGATTCTTTTTGAAGGAAACAGTTATCGTATGAAACATGCTCTAATGAAACAGACTGCACGTCAACCAGGAGCGGGAGCTGAATCAAAGGACAGTACGTTGAACGCAAAGCGTTCAGGCAGCCTTTGACACAAGCGAACACGTATTACCCTATTGGGCAGAAAGCAGTGAATGCTGCTTTCTTTCCTACTAGATAAGGGAAAAAACGAAAACTCTCTACATGTTTCTTTCGGATAATGGGGATTTCCCGATCTGAAAATGGGGAATTTTCCTTCCGATTTTGAGGATTTTCTATTGACAAAACACACTGATTCTCTTTATTACATGTGAGTGTTACCCTGTTCGAATCACCAAATGGCTTTGTTCTTATATACTCCAATACCTTTTTTAAGGCGGCACTTCCGTAGCCTTTTCTTTGTTTTGAAGCATCAATCATCATATGCCAGATATCGTATTCTGGAATATCATAATCATAAATTATCATCACATAGCCGCCAATATTAAGGTTGATCTTGAAATATGATCCATTTTTTTATCAATCCCTCGAAAAACGATGATAAGTATTTAATTGTTCCTTATGCATTTGCAGCTAACAAACAGGACGTGTAAAAAGTTATTTTTAACACGCCCTGTTTGTATCTACTCATTTAATGTTCATTTACAAGTTAAGATTATCATTGTAAAGTTGACCTTTATTATGTTATTTTTCCTATATACCATAATAAATTGTAGCCATTGGTCTATACACAATATTACCCTTATAAATATCTGCTCCATCCACAAATGATACTCTTAATGTACCTGATGACGATATTTTAAAATTTGAATACGAAGCACCAGCAATATTTGTACCAGTAAAAGCTTCTGAATTCCAACTTGCTGAGGATGCAGATACTGATGCAGTAATGGAAAATGGCCATGCAATTGCATTTGTCTGAGATGTTACTGTAATATTTTCAAATAAAATTATCTTATCACATGTGCCAGAGCCAGTCCACATCGCAGATTGTCCACCTTCAAACACATAGTTAAAATAATCATCACCAGTTCCTGCTATAGCAACCACGTTTGCCATAAATATTGTGCTCAAAAAATACTCAACAAGATTTTCTTCATATTGCTCCTCCCTTTCCTTGAAATAAATTTGATAAAAATGTACCTTCATATGTTGCCTGATATAATACCTTTTCTCCTAAAATATCTCCTGTCTTAAAGAAACCATTCTTCCAATATGCACCTTGAAGCATATCCAAAATTGCCATTTCTGCATTATCAGAAATAGAATAGTTCACCGCTTGTAATTGTTTTACTGCATCAAACGTAATTGTCACTTTAAATAAGACATTTTTATCACCTATTACTTCTAATAATTCATTAACATGACTACACAATTGGGCAATTAGTTCAGAATCCGTATCTTGAACAGTTACAAGAAATTTTAATAACTCTGTCGATATACTAATATCATCTTCATAAGATATTTCTGTATTGAAAAGCTTAATTACTTGTTCTTTTATTTTAGGTACATCTAATTCTATACTATATGTCTCGTTTAAAATCTGGGATAATATGAATAATTGATTAATTATTTTCAATTCTCGCAATTCCCATTTCTCTGAAGAAGATATAAGTTGTACTTGCTCTGTTATGTATTTTTCTACATTTTTTCCAAAATCACTGTTCACCCAGTCTATGTGATATTTTTGCAATAACTCTAAAAGTTGTGACAACCTCCAGATTCCAAATTGTTCCAAATTAAGATTTCCATTAATTATTGTTGTACAATAATTTTTTACATCATATGTCCTAGAAATATTCATCAGTTTCATAAATTGATCTGCGTAATAAGTTGCATTAAGGTTACTTCCATAGATTCCCGGAGATATATACTCTCCATTATCTAACTGAAATTGATCAAATAACGCAACTTCTTCAGATAACCACTTCAGATTTTCATTAAGCAATTGACATTGCTTTAATGTATTTATGATTGCATATAAATTCACGTAGTCATATTCCCAAAACAAATATTTCTGAAGCAAGCTTGAATCCAAAAATAAATCAGATATTTCATCATTATATTCTGTCAAATCTTTCTCAAAGTTTTTACATAGTTTCACAAAATCTAGTGCTATTGTCGGAATATCAGACAATTCATATTCAGTATTATCTTTTAATATACCATGGTAATATTCTAATACCTGTTCAAAGTCTGTTGCACTAATTGGAATTTCATACTCACTCATTAACTCATACAACATCGCATAACCACCATAATAAGTTTGCATATTTGCATCTTTCTCTAACGCTTTCGTAGAAATTTCAATAATCCATTCCTTAATAGGTCGAACAGGTTGATTCAATTTTTTCAATGCAACAACTACATAATACGTTGGTGCAATTGAATCTTGAACCGAAAACTCTCTTGAATATTGATAGCAACCATTGTTTTCATCAAAAAGACTATCTAAATACATTATTATTGATGAT
>CAUCWU010000084.1 GCA_958446555.1 uncultured Lachnospiraceae bacterium
CAACCTGGTAGGCAAGGGCAAGTCCTGGGAAATTCTCAAAATCTGGTGCAAAGAAGCTGATACTTCCAAGTGCAGCAAAATCCAGTCTCTTTCCCGGAAGATATCTTCGATCTGGATAGGTCAGTGCAAGCTGAATTGGAAGCTTCATATCTGGTGTACCAAGCTGTGCGATCACGGCACCATCCTCGAATTGAACCATTGAATGAATCACAGACTGAGGCTGAATCACACCCTGAACTTGATCATATTCAACTCCGAATAGCCATTTCGCTTCCATAACTTCAAGACCTTTGTTGACCATGGTTGAAGAATCAATTGTGATCTTTCTTCCCATTACCCAGTTTGGATGTTTTAACGCATCCTCTGGACGAATATTCTTCATCTGATCCTTTGTCCAACCACGAAATGGCCCGCCTGAAGCTGTCAATAAAATCTTATCAATCTTATGACCTTCTTCTCCCATCAGTGACTGGAAAATGGCTGAATGTTCACTGTCAACCGGAAGCAGTTTTACACCGTACTGCTTGATCATCGGAATGATCAGATGTCCCGCTGTTACCAGAGTCTCCTTATTTGCCAATGCAATGTCTTTTCCTGCCTGGATGGCTGCAATCGTCGGGCGAATTCCAATCATACCAACAACAGCTGTCACGACAATTTCTGTCTCTGGATAGGCTGCTGCCTCGATTAAACCATCCATACCACTTACGATTGTCACATCAAGATCAGCAACTGCTGTCTTTAACGCCTTTGCTGCCTCCTCTTTATAGACACAGACAAGCTTTGGATGAAACTCGCGAATTTGCTTTTCAAGCAGTGTGATGTTACTTCCTGCTGCAAGGACAGTCGCTTCCATGTCCGGCTGATTGCGAATAACCTCCAAACTCTGTGTTCCGATGGATCCAGTTGATCCTAAAATGGCAATTTTTTTCATAAAACCTGCCTTTCTTCTGCTTACGCAATGCTTTGAAGCAGTGTTACAAGAATGTAAATTAATGGAGCCGTGAAAATGATACTGTCAAAACGGTCCATGATACCGCCGTGTCCTGGAATCAGCTTTCCATAGTCCTTAATCTGATACTGGCGCTTAATTGCAGATGCAGACAGATCGCCAAACATTGAGATAAAGCCGCCACAAGCACCGATAATTGCACAAAATACGGCCGGATTGGAAAATTCTGTTAAATTTGCTTTGAAAATGGTTCCATAGACTGCACCGATAATTGCACTTCCGACGATACCGCCGATTGCACCCTCAACTGATTTCTTTGGGCTTAATATCGGTGTCATCTTATGCTTTCCGATTGCACGTCCAACCAAATAAGCACAAGTATCGCAACCCCATGCACTGATAAAGATCAGCCATACAGTATAGGCTCCGTCCTTGCTGATTCTTGTCTGGAAAATAAACGACATCATAATAGCGACATAAACAATACCGAAGGTTGCCTTGGCAATCTCATCGGCACTAAACTTTGGATAGGTGGCAACATAGGATGCCATCATTACCAAGAAGCCTAGTACAAGCACTAATATAACAAAATTGGTTTTTCCCGCTAAAATAACAGATTCAATTCCGATTGCGGTCAGATAGCCGACAAGTGCCGGAAGCTTCTTTTCAATCTGAAAAACACGGTACAGCTCAAACATACCGACCAGACTGATCAGAAGCATAAACAAATATAGAAGCGGGCCGGAAGCGATAATGGCACACATGGTCACTGCCAACAACACGATTCCACTGATTGTTCTTGTGATAAACATAATGTAGTGATTACCTTTCTGTAAATCTTTATTATAATGAATTACTCCGTTACAAAAACTTAACAATTCTATTTTGTCAGTCGACCTCCAAAGCGACGCTCACGCTTTCCAAAGGAAGCGACTGCCTTTTCTAATTCTGCCTTATTGAAATCTGGCCATAAAACATCAGTCACATAGATTTCAGTATAGGCAAGCTGCCAAAGAAGGAAATTCGATAAGCGAAGCTCACCGCTGGTACGAATTAAAAGGTCTGGGTCTGGCATACCAGCCGTATCTAGATACGAAGCGATTATCTGCTCAGTGATTGATTGTGGCTCAAGCTTTCCTTCCTTTACATCCTCTGCCATGCGTGTCATACCGCGGCGCATTTCGTCTCTTGCGCCATAATTGATTGCAATGGCAAATACCATACGGGTATTGTTTCTGGTCTCATATTCAAGCTTATTTAGTCCCTTTACCAAATCCGGTGCAAAACGGCTTCTCTCACCGATAATTTTGACACAAACATTTTCTTCCTCTGCTACTTTCAGAAGCTTTTTGATGTAAATACCCATTAAAAACATCAACGCAGAAACTTCCTCCTCGGAGCGTTTCCAGTTCTCTGTAGAAAATGCATAGACGGTTAAATACTCGATGCCAAGATCTGCTGCATCTCGAACGGTCTGCTCAAGAACTTTACATCCCTCGGAATGGCCCATTTTCCGCGGAAGTTTTCTTCTCTCAGCCCATCTGCCGTTTCCATCCATAATGATCGCGACATGGCGCGGAATCTTTTTTTGTTCATCCATAAATATTACCTCAATTGTTCTATCTCGTTACGCAAAACAGGACAGGCAAAACGCCTGCCCTGAAAAAATCTTGCTATTAGACAGTCATGATTTCCTTTGATTTATTCTCAACACTCTTGTCTATAGTTGCAACATACTTGTCGGTCATCTTCTGGATCTTTTCTTCGCCTTCCTTGCGCTCATCCTCGGTGATGTCAGTAGCCTTTTCCATCTTCTTTAAGGTATCATTAGCATCACGACGAACATTACGGACAGCAACCTTTGCAGCCTCACCCTTCTTCTTGATATCCTTAACGAGTTCCTTACGTCTCTCCTCGGTCAGCTCTGGGAATACCAGGCGGATGCTTGTACCATCGTTGGTTGGGGTAATTCCAAGGTCAGATGCTAAGATTGCCTTCTCAATTGCCTTTAACAAACTCTTCTCCCACGGATTGATCTGGATGATTCTTGGCTCCGGAACGGAAATGTTTCCAACCTGCTGCATTGGAGTTGGAGTTCCATAATATTCAACCATGATTCTGTTTAACAGATTCGGGTTTGCACGACCTGCACGAATGTTAGCGAACTCGCCATCCAGTGTCTCACAGGTCTTTGTCATCTTCTCTTCACACTTCTTAATAACTTCCTTCATATTTACGCTCCTTTATGGTTAGTTTTTATCTTATACCTACGAATTGCTCCGTTGCTTTGCAACCTTAGTTATCGCGTCACGCTGTTACATGAGTTCCGGTAATTTTACCGTTTAATGCATTTGCAATGCTATCCTTCTCATTCAAACCAAATACAGCAAGTGGCATATGGTTTTCCATGCACATGATGGATGCCGTCATATCGATAACAGCCAAACGCTTGTCTACTACTTCCTGAATCGTAACAGTGTCATACTTTACTGCGTTCGGATTCTTTGCTGGATCGCTGTCGTAAACACCGTCAATTGCCTTTGCAAGCAGAATGACATCAGCTTCCATCTCGATTGCACGAAGTACAACGCCGGTATCAGTTGAGAAATACGGGTGTCCAGTACCACCTGCAAAGAAAACAACCTTTCCCTCTGCCAGTGCTTCATTTGCTGCATCCTTGGAGAACAGCTTGGTGAAGGTACTGCAGGCAAATGGTGTGAAAATCTCGGTCTTCATGCCTGTTGTACGGAAAATCTCAGACACATAAATGCAGTTCATAACAGTTGCTAACATACCGATCTGGTCTGCCTTTGGTCTGTCAATTGCATTGCTGGAACGTCCTCTCCAGAAGTTTCCACCGCCAATTACAATCGCAACCTGTACGCCTTTATCAACTGACAGCTTTACCTGTCTTGCAACGTCTTTTACCACTTCTTCATCAAAACCGGTCTTTTTCTCACCAGCAAGTGCTTCTCCGCTGAGCTTAAGCATAACTCTGCGCTGTTTTTCCATGTTTATCTCGTCCTTTCTATGGGTAGTGTAACCGCTGCCCATCTTTGCGATATGTTGTATCCTCGTATGCGTATTTGCAACCAGATACATATATCAGTATCTTACCATACCGACTTTTAAAAATCAACCTAAATTATATCTGATGCCAATGTAGTAATACGCATATATTGGTACAAAAAACAAAAAGGTAAGATTATGTTATGAGTAGCGTCGATTTAAATTTCACAAAAATGCAAGGAACAGGAAATGATTATCTCTTTCTAAATATGCTTGGCGAAGATATGCAGAAAATGGCAGAGACAATTGATTTTGGCAAGCTTGCCCGAAAGCTTAGTGACCGCCATTTTGGCATTGGATCAGATGGCTTGATTTTGATTTGCCCATCTAAGATTGCCGACTGTCGTATGCAGATGTGGAATGCAGATGGTTCTGAAGGGGCTATGTGTGGAAATGGGATACGATGCCTTGGAAAGTATGTATATGAGAGAGGATTGATAAAAAGGTCGGTGATTCATGTTGAAACCATATCTGGTATACGGACACTAACACTTACAGTGGATGAGAATACCGATCGTATTCACTCTGTCTGTGTGGATATGGGGATTCCTACTATTTCGCCAAACATTGAAATTGACTCTTTTTTATTGACTCCAGTTTCTATTGGAAATCCACATGCCGTCTACTTTGTCCCAAATTCACCAAGTACTTATCCAGTTGAAAAATGGGGATCATTCTTAGAGAATCATCCGAAGCTAGAAGAACGCAGTAATATCGAGTTTACCCAGATTCTTTCGCAGAATCGAATTCGTCTTCGCATCTGGGAGCGAGGTTCGGGTGAAACACTCTCCTGTGGAACTGGTGCCTGTGCGGCAGCTGTCTGCGCGATACAAAATAAGGGGTTGGAAAACAGAATATTAGCAGAGGTTTTAGGTGGAACTCTTACGATTCTCTGGAATGGAACAGGGGAATCTGTCTTATTGACCGGGCCAGCGGAGTTTGTCTTTGAGACAAAGGTGAGTGTTGAAATTTGATTTCGGGTTGCGCTATAATCTTGTATGTGATAAGATGATACCCAAGGTCTCAAAGTCACAAGCTGACCATGCCTGCATGATAAATCTTGTATGTGATAAGATGATACCCAAGGTCTCAAAGTCACAAGCTGACCATGCCTGCATGATAAAAATTTTGTGATAAATTGGACATGAGAGAGAAAACAGGAGGACTTTACACAAATGCTTACTTTAAAAAATACATCTGTAATGAATTTTGAAAATGCAATTCGCGGAGCCAGAAATCCGATGAACAGCTGGGCACGTATGGATAGCCATACTGAGGCGGACGGAACTTTCGTTTTCGGACCAAATGATTTAGATCTTGCAATGCGTCTTGCAAAGGCTGGATCTGACCATAGAAAGTATCTGCGCATGGTTTTCGTGAGTGTTGATGTGACAGCACCACTCTATTGGTGGAAGGAATATGATACCTATAAGGTAGCAACTGTTGCAAATTCAACCAGTACAATGCACAAGATTCACAGCAAACCATTTTCAATTGATGATTTCTCCTGTGACCATATGACCGACAGCACCAAGAAATTCATGGAGACGATTGTGGCTGAGCTAGAGACCATCCGTCTTCGCTTTAAAGAGACCAAATCTAAGGAAGACTGGTATGATATGATTCAGCTTCTGCCAAGCAGCTATAATCAGATGCGCACCTGTACTTTTAATTATGAGACTTTGATCAATATTTATCGGGCAAGAAAAAATCATAAATTGGCTGAATGGCATACCTTCTGCGACTGGATTGAGACGCTTCCGTATGCTGAGCAACTAATTACATTCGAACCGTAATATCAAAAAGACAGTGATGAAAATTGACACATCACTGTCTTTTTTTGACAACCTATTTACTGCTTTCCAGTCGTTCCAAATCCTCCGCGGTCGCATCCATCAAGATGATCAACCTCTTCGAATTTGATTTCTGGCTGATGCTCCATAATGCGGAACTGGCAGATTCGATCATTCACATGAATGCAAGTATCTCTCACTGCCATGACCGGAACTCTCCACTCATCATTGTCTCCGCAGTAGCTCTCATCAATGACACCCATATGGTTCGTCTGGATGAGTCCAAAATTTTTAAAGGTACTGCTTCTTGGAACAACGTGTGCCTCATAGCCCTTCGGAAGCTGAACAGCAATACCAAGAGAGATCAAACGTGCCTCTCCTGCCTTCATCTCAACTTCTTCTGCACTTCTAAGGTCAATCCAGTCAGATTTTCCATCAATGAAACGAAGCTTTTCAATTTTGTCGCTTAAATAGCGAATTTTTAATGTTTCCATATTTCCTCACAAATTATTCGTACAACGGATACTTATCGGTTAGTCCCTTGACAAGTGCCATTGCCTCTTCTTTATTTTTCTCCATATCGTCGATGACAAGAGAAATTGCCTGTGCAACTACGTCCATATCGGCTGGTTTAAAGCCTCTGGTGGTGACAGCTGCTGTTCCAAGACGAATTCCGCTAGTTGTAAATGCAGACTGTGGATCATTTGGAACAGTATTCTTGTTGCAGGTAATGTTGGCTGCATCAAGAATCTTTTCTGCCTGCTTGCCGGTAACGCCCTTGTTGATCAGATTGACTAGCATTAAATGGTTGTCGGTTCCACCGGATACCAGATCAAAGCCACGGTTCATCAGTCCGTTTGCAAGTGCCTGTGCATTGTCGATGATGCCCTGTGCATAAACCTTGAAGGACGGATCCAGTGCTTCTTTAAAGCATACTGCCTTTCCAGCGATGACATGCATTAACGGGCCGCCCTGGATTCCTGGGAAGATTGCTTTGTTGAAGTTATACTTTTTGTTGACTTCATTGCTGCAAAGGATCATGCCACCACGCGGTCCACGAAGTGTCTTATGAGTGGTGGTTGTGGTAACATGTGCATACGGAATTGGACTCTCATGAAGTCCTGCTGCGACAAGTCCTGCAATATGAGCCATATCGACCATAAGAACAGCACCTACCTCATCGGCAATCTCACGGAAACGCTTGAAATCAATCTTTCTTGCGTAGGCAGAGGCACCAGCTACAATCATCTTTGGCTTACACTCAAGTGCGATACGGCGAACCTCATCGTAGTCGATAAATCCGTCTGCATTGATTCCGTAAGGAACAGCGTGGAAATATTTACCAGACATATTGACCGGGCTTCCGTGTGTCAGATGACCACCCATATCAAGACTCATTCCCATGAAGGTATCACCAGGATTGAGCACTGCGAAAAAGACTGCCATATTTGCCTGTGCACCAGAGTGTGGCTGCACATTTACATACTCAGCGCCAAAAAGCTTCTTTGCGCGCTCTCTTGCAAGCTCCTCTACTACGTCAACATATTCGCATCCACCGTAATAGCGCTTTCCCGGATAGCCCTCTGCATATTTGTTTGTCAGAACGCTTCCCATAGCGGCCATAACAGCCTTGCTTACAAGATTCTCAGAGGCGATCAGCTCAATGTGGGTGCGCTGTCTTGTCAGTTCGTCCGACATTGCCTGTGCCAGCTCTGGGTCATACTTTTCTACTTCCTCAAATCCTAACATGTTTCCTTCCTCCTTTTGTGGCTAAGCTTCGATGCTTCTTACTCGTCGAGTTTTGCCCTCTGCCTGTGCTGTCATTACTGTGCTGTCGTGTATCTTTGTTTGGTTTTGTGCTTTTCCTTGCAGTTTGTCCGGCACCTTGTTTTGTCCCGTGAATGTTTCTCGGCGCGATCAAACACTCCTTGCCAAAACCGATCAAATCTTGTCTGCCACATTTTACAAGCGCTTCTTTTACCAGATCGTAAAGCTTTGGATCGCGATACTGAATCAGTGCTCGCTGCATTGCCTTCTCATGAGGATCCTTCGGAATATAGACCGATTCCCCGGTGCGAGGATCAATGCCGGTGTAGTACATACAAGTGGAGATCGTAGATGGGGTCGGATAGAAATCCTGTACCTGCTCTGGCATATAGCCAAGATCACGCAGATGCTCTGCCATCTCAACCGCATCTGTAAGCTGTGATCCTGGATGAGACGACATAAGATAGGGAACCAGATACTGTTTTAAGCCAAGACGCTCATTCATCGCCTTGTAACGTTTTGTAAACTGCTTATAGACAGCATTTTCTGGCTTGCCCATATATTTTAAAACGCGGTCAGACACATGCTCTGGGGCAACCTTAAGCTGTCCACTGACATGATACTGACAAAGCTCTTTTAGGAAAGCATCGCTTTTATCCGCCAGCACATAGTCGAAACGAATTCCGGAACGGATAAAAACCTTCTTTACCTTTGGAAGAGCGCGCAGTTTTCGAAGAAGCTGAATGTAGTCCTGATGGTCAACTATAAGGTTTTTACATGGTGACGGGAATAAACACTGCTTTCCCGTGCAGACACCTTTAGTCAGCTGTTTTTGACAGGC
>CAUCWU010000085.1 GCA_958446555.1 uncultured Lachnospiraceae bacterium
CATCATCTCTTTGTGATACGTTTATCACAATAGGAAATGTGTTAGCCGGAGTCATATCTAACATATAAAACTCTGTTATCATTTTCCTTCCTCCTTTAGCATTCGTTCATGGCGCTGGACCACTTTGATTAAGTCTGCGATTAACTCTTCATAGCCCAACGCACCATAAATTTCTTTATCCATGCCTCTATATTCCTGTAAAAAAGCCAATTTTCCAAGACTCTGATCTTCCACAACCTTTTTGGCATCCTGATAAATAAATCCATGGTGAACATTTTGTTCTGCATCGGCACTATACTGATAGCTTACAGGTTCTAATGCCATTAAAAAATCGATTGCTTTCTCTTCTTTAAGAGGCACTATTTTTTCCTTTAATCTTCGATCTGAAGAATGCACAAGAGTACCGTTTACAGCTACTGTGCAGGTTCCAACAGTTGTTCCTTGTACTTTTTTACTTCCTGAAAAGGTGAACGCACTGTTTCCATTTGGAGCCAAATAATTTTGGAGTCGTCCGGTATAATCATATAAACTATCACCAGTCGTTACATCGGCTCCTGAATGAAAATCGATATAAGAAATTCCCTCTGCCGAATCGTTGTTTCCATAAATTTCGAGTCCATAATTGACCATGATGGCTTTGTCAAAACATACGTCTTGATTGCCATAATATCCTCTGGAATCTTGTGTACCGCCGCTGCTGTACATTGGTCCCACACGAAACTGACCATTTTTATTAATATAAGATTCTGTTCCAAAAGATACTGTTCCTGTTTTGATGCAATCACCATCAATTTGAGTTGTACCATCTGATAACCCTTTTAATAAGTTGGCAGCTGTCTTTGAGGCATCAGATGCAGCGTTGGCAGCTGCAGATGCGGTTTTACTTGCCGAATTTGCCGTACTTAAAGCACTGGAAGCATTTTTACTTGCTGCTGATACTGTCGAATTTGCATTTACGGCATTTGTAAAAGTTGCTGATCCCGTGAAGTTAATCTTATTAGCATTGATATTGACCTCCTCTGCTGACTGGTTTATCTTCGAGATAATCTCATTGTTTCCAACTTTTTTTGAGACTTCTGATGTGATTCCATCCAATGTAGCGTCTAATGTGGTACCGGCTGTGTCGCTAATATCTTTTAGATGCAAATTTTTGATTTTGACGATATCAGCATTTAATATACCTGTAATTATATAGGTTGCATCAAGACCGATTGTATAAATCTTTTCTAGGATTGCGATTCCATCCCAACTGACTCCATTATAGGTTTTTCCACCATCGTCTGAAAAAAGGATTCCAGCATCATTAACTTGAATAATTACATAAGATTCCTCCACGGTTTTCTTGTCATGTAAATACCAATTATGTGCGCCATCTTCTCCTATATCTGTCACATATAAGCCAGAAGCTTTTTCCATTTTACTTACAAGCTCTTGTATTGCCTTTTTACGAGCTTCTCTCTCTAAGTCAATGATTTCCTCTGACTTGCTTTCAGAATCTCTTTTACTTGTCACTGACGTTCCTGTGTAGGTTTTCTGTGTATCCCCAACCGTAATTTTATAATCTGAGCGATCCAGAAGATTTCTGTTAAGTGCTACAATAGGACTTCGAAAATCCAGTCCATGACGTTTGCTTATACATTTTACATTCTTCATGAAACGGAAGGACTCAACCTTGGATCCAGTTCCAGATAAGTCTGCTGCTGTCACTGTGATTGATGAAGTAGACTTAATTGCTTCCTGTAAATCCTCTTCGCCTTTTTTTATCAAATTTTCTGGTAGTGTCACATCTTCATGCTCAACTACCTTTAAAATCAAGCCGTATTTTGCCACTGCATCGTCATTCTGAATGTAATCTTTCCCATCATTAACCGAAGCGATTGTAAGATATATTTCGTTTCCATTTCCGTCATCCTGCTTCTTTCCCAGTGGAATGATCGCTGTTGCAAAATCTGAATCAATTTCTTGTACTCGATCAATATCTACGATATTTTCCCCATATTTTGCTTTCTGGTCATTGTTTTCTCGAATCTCTGACAAATAATCCAGATATGTTACGCCATTTTCAAAACGCTCTACAAGATAGCCACCCATATTATCAAGCAACTTTTCTTGCAATTCTTCAAAAGTTGATGGGTAATGCATATTGGATCGAACGATATAATCATTTGGATCCGATACTGTAATTCTGCCTACCGTAAACTGCCGTTCTTTTTCTACCTGAGAATTGTGCTGCGTGATCAGAAATTTAAAATATTCTCTTGGACTTCCTGAGAATTCATATGGGCGGACAACCGTATCATTTAGGTATGCCAATTGCCCCTCTGCCGTATATTCGGAATCCTCCCAAAAATCTGGATTATCTCTAACAATACGACCTTTGAAAAGTATGTCATCGTCTTCCTTTACCGTAACCCGTGTGATCCCCGGAATAACTACTAGATCAGAATACGCATGATCAGCTGGAAGAATCATTTTTAATGTACCAGCTTTATTTTTCGCCTGACTTAACTCTGCCTCTTCCAGCTGCAATTTTCGTATTCTCGGATCATAGATCTTTTTGTTATCTATATAAATTGTGATCATAGCCATCCCTCCTGATAGGTCACTGTCACTTTTCCTGTTCCAGAAAAGGTTAGCCGATTATCTCCTGCCAATAAAATGATTTCATCTATTTGGTTCTCCCCTACAACTAAGTTGTATGTTTTTTTATTAAAAGTCACTGTCATTGCTGCACTACAATTGATAACCGGAAGCGCAATCATTCCAAGATTTCTACAAATCAATTCTGCCGATCCTGAAACTTGCTTTTCGCGAACAGTTGGCTTTATTTTATATCGATACGGTTCATGCGTAATCGTCAGCTCTGCCGAGGACCAATATCCATCGCACGATTCCTTCAAAGATATACGCCCCAATAGGTAATATTCTTGATCATATGGAACAATAATTTTACACTTTTTTCCATGACAAATTCGTTTCAGCACAGGCATTATTTGATAGTGTTCGTCCATATTTGCCAGCTTTGAAACCTTGATTACCATAGTTCCAGATTTATAGCGTACATATCCATCTTGCTCTGTGTAATCCAAACTGCCATCCATCCCGGTAATATCAATATATTTGGTTTTTGGTGTTGGAGCTGTTCGAACTGTGATGCTTTCGATGTCATATCCATAATCTTCCAGTAAGTCTGTTCCGTCAATCATAAGTCCATCCATCACATCACCCCTCTCTGATTCATCTGTGCATACTCTTGTAATCCGGCATTGATACGACTTGTCATCACTTTGCCGACTTTCTTGCCATCCAAGCGCACATCCATCCCATCTATCGCAGATGCTACAACTTCGCCCAACCGATCATAATCAAAGTCTGATGAGCCCGTCTCCTGCGACTCTGGAGCTGATCGCGCAACAGTCTCCATGGTAGACTCCGTGGCTCTCTGTGCCAGTTCTGCATCCATGGTATAAGATGCCTGACGGATCTGATCGACTGCCCAGCCTAGATCAAGATCGGGCAGAAGCACATCTTTAAAGCCATCCAATGTTGCATCTGCTGTATCGGCTGCAGCTTCCTCAACCTGTTCTTTCCCCTCCTCAATACCTCCTGCCCATCCTTCAGGAACGTAAAGTGCATCGGCTTTTGCTGCTGCGGATGGTGAATGAATCTGAGCGACAGCTCGAAACGCTGCCAATGCTGCACGAGCTGAATCAGCTGCTGCCGACACTACTCTACTTTTTCCTGCATCGATGCCAGCGGCAAAACCTTCTACAAGATATCGTCCAGAACTTTCCGCATTTCCTCTATGGTTATTTAATTCATTTGTATATTTACTGGCTAAGTCATTCGCTGTTCCTGCCGTATTGGCAGAACCCAATCCAAGATTCATTGCCGTACTGACTGCAACACCATCTACCCATGCCAATGTGGTTCCTGCAACTAACACGCCAAGAAGCGATGCTAGTAGATTGCCTGCGGTTGCTGCTGTGTCTGCTGAGCCAAGACCTTCATCTGTAGCCTCTGATATGCCTACTGCGGTATCTTGTGCTGCTTCTTTCTGTGATTCTGCCCCGGCAATGTATCCGGCCACGTTATCGGAACCGATCTGAGTTGTCTGTGCGGTATCGGTTAGTCCATTTTCCGTTGTAGTTGCTAGCTCTATTGCTGTATTGGATACTTCCTGTTGTTTCGATTCTGCGCCTGTAATATACCCAGCGATGTTGTCAGATCCGATTTTGGATGTCTCATCTGGTATTGTTAAGGTATCTGTAAAATCCTTCATCACAATACTGGTACTTTCATGGATCCTGTCTTGTACAGAAGCAATCCCATCAGCTGTAGCCTGTGTTGTATTCTGAGCCGTTTGTTGAGCTGTACTTACAAGATCTTCTGCAAACTCTTTATAGCCTGTCTCCGCCTCTGCGTTTTCATCTGCTATTATTGTGGACACATTATAATACTGTCGCCAATTCACATTCAAATCTTCTATGTACTGGACATTACCGGCATTAATCTCTTGGGCAATCGCTGCTACAAGTGAGGCTGACTGCGGTCCCAAATCACGCAAATACTGAACAAATCCAGCATCCAATACTTCAATTGACCCATTTGAGACATCTTCCACACCTTTAGTCAAAGCACTTAAATTTTCAGAATAGCTCGTCATTCCAGAAACATATGAAGCAAAATTTTCCAGTGCTTGTGATGCTGTAATTTCTGCGCCAGCTGACCACTCACTATAAAGACTTAATTGACCTATAATAGATGACTGAGCACTCTCGTATACGCTGTCATAGGTCTCTTCCAATTTTTGAAACTGCTCTGATATTTCTTGTGTTGTCCTATATGTCTCCCCTTTATATTCAATTGTAGCTGTCAGAAGATCCTGTGTTGAATTGGTCACATCTTCCTGAGCTTGAGAGAAATTGGTTGTCCCATCAGTTGCAGAAGACATAGACTCTTGATAATCTTGAATGGTTTCGTCCCATTCTTGCATCGCACTGTCACAATCAGTTACAGCTTGTTCTGCAGCATTCATTGCCTCTTCTGAACTTAAAAGACCATCCAGTAATTTTCCACTGGCTTCATTCGTAAAATATATCGCATTTCCAGCATGAATATAAGCATCCTCTGTATCTTCACCAGCATTTATGAACTCTTCTGCTTTTCTTTTATACTCCTCATAGACTGCACTTGCTTCTGAATCTGACAATGCCATATCAAAATTTTTCTTTGCCTCTGCTGCGGTTTTAATTGCTTCAGCATAATCAGCTGCCAGCTCCGAATAATGTTCCATAAATGCTTGCTGAATTGCCTGCTCTTTATATGACTGAGTTAGCTTATCTACTTCGGCTCGCGTCATACTTAACTCACCAGTCTGATCATTTAGCGATAAGTTCATGTCTGGAATCAAAGAATTTAATTCATCAACATATAGCCCCATCGTTGCCAAATCTGTAGCTGAAAGGTCTGCTTTATCTGCCAGATCATACAAGTTATCTGCCAAGCGTTTTGCCAATACAGCATTCGCCTCAATTGAATCTCTTGATGACGTGAAGCTTTTCTTCTGATCTTCCATTTTCTGATAAATGGATTGCACCGCTTCGGAAGTGCTTTCTGCATCCGCAAGCAACTGATGAGCTGTATCAAGTTCTGGTGATAATACATCTGTCAGTCCTTTAAAGATACCTGTAGCCACATCAACAACTTCCCCTGCCGGTCCCGAAATATAATCATATGCTGCAATACCAAGACCTTCCAGAGCGGATCCAGCGGCTGTGATCTTTCCTTGAAGATTGTTCTGCATGGTATCTGCCATGTCTGCTGCAGCACCGCTTGAATTACGAAGTTCTTCTTCATATCCAGCGATCTTGTCAACACCTTCATTCAGGATCATATTCAAACCTGAAATTGAATCGGAAGTAAATGTAGATGCCAAAGCTGCCGCTTTTTCTGCATCTCCCATTCCCTGGGTTGCGGTATCTACGTCTTTGATTATATCTGTCATATCACGGAAATTACCGTTTGCATCCATTACTGCAACTGTTGTATCACCAATGGCAATCTTTCCCTCATCCATTTTTGCGGTAATATCACGCATGATGGCCGCAACCTTGGTACCTGCCTCAGAGCCTTTTGCACCCTGATTTGCCAGAGCCTCCAACAGTGAGGTTGTTGTCTCAATGTCCTGACCTGATGCGTTCATATTGGCGGCACAATTCTTATATGCCTCACCAAGCTGCTCTGCAGTCGTGTTGGAATGAGACTGTGCATATGCCAACATGTCGGCCATATAAGTAGCCTGACTTGCTTCCATGCCGAATGCAGACAAATAGTCAGTGACCATATCTGAGGCAGCTGCCAAATCCATTCCGGATGCCGCTGCTAATTGTAACACGCCATCAATCGCACTGATTGACTTGTTGGTATCCCAACCAGCCAATGCCATATATTTGAATGCCTGGCTTGCCTCTGTTGCGGAGAACTTGGTTGTAGATCCGAGCTGTTTTGCCTTTGCAGACATCTTTTCAAGTTCTGCTCCAGTTGCTCCGGAAATCGCCTGTACCTCAGACATGGAAGCTTCAAATGCACTTCCGACCTCAACTACATACTGAGTTGCTTGTTTTACTGCTGACGCAATCGCAGCCGCACTCACAAAGGTGGCAATTGTTTGTCCTGCCTTGCTGACTGCAGCATCAATGCCAGTGCAACTTGAGTCAATCTCGCTTTCAGCATCTCGAAAACTCTGACTCAAGCCCGATGTATCTGCATTCTCGCCTACCTGATCAGCTGCCTCTTCAACATCTTGAATCGAATCCACAATCTCTTCAGCACTTGCATCAACAGACTTAGATACACCCTGCATATCTTCCGCAAGAGGAGACTGACTGACACCATCTCCCATTCCTTCCAAGGATTGATCCACATCAGCTACGGCATCTGTGATTTGATCCGCGCCCTGTTCCATGACATCCTGTGCATGATCCATTCCTGTCTGAAGATCATTTCCCACATTCTGTCCCATGGAAGACAAGCTTTTATCTACTTGCTGGGCTTGGTCTTGTGCTGTTTTTCCGAAGTCCTGAATCTTTTTCTCCGAATCCTGAAGACCAGTCTCTATCCCTTGAGGATCTACACTGGTTTCAATTTTAACTTTTCCATCAGACACGTTCACTCACCTCCTTCATCCTCTGCTTTACATAATCTTTCATACGGCGGTTACGCTCTGACAGCTTCATCGTGCTTTCTGTGTCCTCGCCTTTTAGCTCATACTTTTTGCGCATCTTCGCGTAAAAGGATTTTTGTTGCTTGGACATGCCAGACATATCCACGGTTCTGTACATCATCACTTTGCTGAGCTTGCAAGTGTCGGAGAGATTTTCCATCAGTGCGCAAAACTTCCACCAGTGAAGATTCATCGGCTGAGTCAGATCAATCTGATACTCTTGCAGAAAAGCTGCCCAAATCAAGCGACTGTCTATACTGTAGTCAATTGCTCTGGTGTGCCTCTGAAAGCGCCCTCTTCGCTTTTCCTGCTCGTCTTGCTTTCTGTCACAACGAAAAAACCACATAAGCTTTTCGATTGCCTGTGTGGTCTGTTCTGGGGTGTTTCCCATATAAAAGATATTTAGTGCAGACAAGATCCGATCCGTATCGCTCAGCTCCTTATCATGCATTATTTGATCAATTAAAATAATGGCGCGGAAGTCCGAGTTTACCGGATATTCCACACCATTAACTAAAACCTTATCAGGTAGCTGTTCCAGGAGCCAGTTCATGCTTTTTCACCGCCTCTGCCAGATTCTCGTATTTCTTTGCCATGAAGCTGCGCCTGACTACCGCCAGCGCCTGTTCTGCCTGAATCTTCCCAAGGAACTCATAATACGCTGCCTCGGCCTCCTGAACATCCTTGCAGCCTTTCAGCACATCCGTCTTAGTCGCATCAATGAAAAATTTACGGTACATGCCGATCTGCCATCGGATGTACTCGGACATGGTGTGTCCGGTTGCCTTATATTTTTCATTGGCAGCGGCCATATTACTGACGGCCTTCTCAAAGCGCTTCGCATCTTCTAAGCGTGTATGCTTAAAATCAATTTCCTTCCCGTAAATTTTCATAGCTACTCCTTACTCTCCTGCTGACCAGGTATATTCTTTTGGCTGATCTCCGATCTTACGAAACTCAATATCAATGCCTGCTGAATCGCCACTGTTTCCGGAACCATCATTATTGACAATAATGGTAACCTGTCCCTTCTCGCCAAGACCAGTCAGAATGTTAAAGTACACATAGTTGGTCACAACCTTGTGACCGGTGCCGTACTTGATCGCATTGCTCAGACAATAATCCTGTGCCTCATCACCAACATAGCGATCTCCAGTAACCTTAAAGGTTCGCTGCGTTC
>CAUCWU010000086.1 GCA_958446555.1 uncultured Lachnospiraceae bacterium
ATAAGTCATCCCTGCCTTGCTGGTGATAAGAGCAGATCGAATCAACGAATTTGACACACACAGATCGTGTAGTGTATCCTGCAAAGTACTGTTTAATTTTGTATAATCTTCAGTGGTACCGCGGCGGATTCTTGTAAATCTGTTTTTAAATTCAGTTGTGCCACAGATATCAACAAAACGTGTCGTAATTGAAGACAGTGTGCTTTCAAAAGCTTGAGCTGTGTTTTGTGTGTTTCCCTCAGCACGGGAAAGTGCATGGGAGAGAAAATAGTTTCGAAAAAAGACCTGTGAGCCAATACTGATAAAAAGCAGACTAGCCAGAGCAATGAGTGAGGTGGCAAGCCAGCTTTTTATCATAATGTGGCGTGAAGGCCGGAAACGATCAAATAGACAGTTAAAAAAGTTTTTCATAAAAATTTCTTTCGTAGTTTAATATAGATTTATCGATTTTGATAGTCCGACGGAGAGATTCCAGTAACATTTTTGAAGGCTCTTGAGAAAGAACGGTAATCCTGATAGCCGGTTGCATAGGCAATTTCACTGATGCTAAGCTTGCGCTCTAGAAGTAGCTTGCGGGCCAGATCTGTGCGAGCATTTAATACATAATCTCGGAAATTTTGCCCGGTTTTTGTCTTAAAGTAAATCGTAAAATAGGACTCACTTAGGTTGACGGTTGCAGCGACATCTCTTGCTTTCAGTGTACTATTTATGTGGGTTTGAATATATTCCTTCGCAGTTTCAATAATCGGATCAGAGGATTCCTTTTTGCGGCGATAACAGGATGCAACTGATAAAAATCCACAGGAGAGCCAGTGAATCAGATCCTGGATCGTATGGCAGGAAAGCACATCATCAGATCGAATTGACTCATCAAGAATCAAATCTGGATGCTTGGCAAGAAAACGAGCGCGGATGTTTGTCAATACATGAAAGCACATGCCTCGAATAAAATCTGGCGGCGGCATTAGGACAAAAAAGAGTGAGTGAATAAAGTTTGTGCAGCACTCTTCAATTTCATCTGGATTGTCGCGCTCAATGCAGGCAATCATCGGATCATAATTGATTGATGAGGTTGAAAAAGTGGGCTTTTGTCGGCAAATGATGCTGTCATCATAGACATCAGTAGGAAATTCGTAGATGTGGTATGACAGAGAGCGAAGAGCTGCTGTATAGGAATCTGCTGCCTGCTTTGCAACGGTTGAGAGTGTTCCAATCGCAGCAAAAAAGCGAATGCCGGTCTGTTCCTTTAAAAGCCGAATTGTCTTTGCAAGTGTAGAAGACAGAATTTCGTGCATATCGCTGGAATCTGGAAGTAGTAGAATCAATTGCTTTTCACCGAGAATCCAGGATTCACCGTTCCAACTTTCGAATGCTTTCTTAAAAACAGGGGTAGCCTGTTCTAGTGCAGTTAAAAGATTCTGGGCAGACACAGCAGCGGAGCAGACAATGACGCGAAATGGTTCGCTCAGAAGTGCAACTGAGAGAAGTGAGCAGCGTCTGCTAATATCGCTATCGTCACGAATTTCATTTAAAAGGAGCTGATTAAAAAAGAAAATTTTAGAACTTTCCATCAGTTCATTTAAATTTGCGGCAGCGGCAGAGGAGTGGTGCTCAGAAAGAATTTCACTGCATTGATGAGAAAGCTCATCCTTAAACTCATCAATTTTTAACGGCTTTAGAAAATAGCCGTTTGCGCCGTAGCGGATCGCTTTTTGAGCGAGTGAAAAATCATCATAGCCGCTTAAAATTAAAAAACGGCAGGTAAATCCTGCTGCTTTGGCACGGCGAATAACTTCAAGTCCATCAATTTGTGGCATTTTAATGTCGACTACGACAAGATCTGGTTGATATTGCTCAATAAAATCAAGCGCTTCCTGTCCATTAGATGCACAAGCAATCACTTGGGCATGGTAAAAAGCCCATGGAATTGCTTGTTGAAGTCCATTTCGGATGGCAGCTTCATCGTCGGCAAGCAGTACCCGGATGGAAATGGATTCCATGTCAATTCCTCCTTAAAATATAGTAAAATAAAATTAATTTGTCTGTTACGTGCAGATGCTGACTGTATTCTAGCATGAATTGATGGGAAAAGCAACGAGCAATGTGAAGGGAAATTTTAAATATAAAATGTTTTTATAAAAAAATGTATTCACAGAGATCATACAACAAATTTTATGATGGAATCGGTTACATGATGGAAAATGTTACATAATGCATGGAAAATGATGTTGAAATTTGTTACTATTCATGATAAAACTTAGGCATAGCAAACGGATATCCGAGTTTTATGGTAAAACTGGATAGGCCGTAAAAGGAATTTAAGGAGGACTTTCTAATGAAAAGAAAAGGTATGAGTCTTGCACTTTGTGCAGCAATGGCAATGGGTACGATCGGCGTAGTTCCGGCAATGGCAGATGATGTAACTACCATCACTTACTGGGTAAATGACCGCCATGACAGCGAGTACATGACTGAGATGGTAGAAAAGTACAACAAGGAGAATACAGACAATATCTACATTGATATGCAGATCATCACAGATGATTATGAGAACATGATTTCTCTTGCTTACACAGGCGGTACAGCACCGGATATCATCGGACAGAGCGTAACATTAAAGAATTTCGTAGATAACGATATGCTTGTTCCGTTAAACGATTACATTGATGCAGATGAGGAGTACCAGAAGGTTAACGAGCCATATGAGCATGCATATGAGGGCTTAAACTACATGGATGGCAATCTGTACTGGGTATATTCTGGTATGAGATCTGGTGTTCGTATTGAGTACAATAAGGATCTGTTAGAGAAGAGCGGATATACAGAAATTCCGAAGACACTTGACGAGTACATTGATATGGCAAAGAAGATCACTGAGGATGGAAACGGCGAGTATTATGGAATCGGATTTACTTCATCTTCTCCATTTGAGCGTCAGCTTGAGATGATGGCTCAGGTATCTGGTATTTATTACTATGATTATGTAAATGGCAAGTTTGATTTCAGCGGCTACAAGGAAATCCTTGAGAAGGGCAAGAGATTTATCGATGAGGAGATTGCTTACCCGGATCAGCAGGGCGTTGATAACATGAGAGCATTATTTGCAGAAGGCGAGTTTGCACTGTGGGGCAACGCTTCTCAGGAGGCAGGTGTATTCACCAGCCAGCTGCCAATCGAAGACTTTGAGTGGGGTGTAGCAGAGGTTCCATCTCTTGACGGCGAGATCAAGGGTGCACTTCAGACAACACCGTCTAAGGGCTATGCAATCATGTCTTCCAGTGAGCATCCAGATGAGGCTTGGAAGGTAATTCAGTACTTCCAGTCTGAGGAATTTTTAAAGGGATACTTAGAGAATGGTTACTGTCTGCCGATTACTTCTTATATGGATGAGAAGATCGATAAGTCTAAGATCGGCCGTCTGGCAGACTTCTCTTTACTTGACTATGAGTCTGTATACCCGGCAGTACCGACCATTAACCTGACAGGTGATGATTACAGAACTGTTATGTGGAATGCAATCATGGGTTATGTTGATGTTGACGATGCAATCGAAGATCTGAATACCCGTTACAATGAGGCATATGATGCAGATATCGAGTCTGGCAGCGTTAAGAGACTTGTAATTGAGGATTATGATCCGCTTCATCCAAGTGATGGAACTGCAACCTATCTTGACAAATAAGAAACAGACAGCCTATAGTGGCATCTGAATAAAATGGGAAGGCTGTTTCCGAAAAATAAGGAGACGGCTTTCCCTTTCTTATCGCATCTATTCACGGGATGCAAAAAAAACGTGAACTAAGAAAAAAAGGAGGATTTTATGAGCCAGAAAAAAATGACTTTTTCACAAAAGTTCCAGAAAGCGAAAAGTAGTGGAAGTTTTTCAGCAGCACTTATGCTGGCACCGGCAGTATTTTTTCTTTGCCTGTGTTCTATCTATCCGTTTATCTGGATTTTCCGCTATGTAGCATGTGACTACAATGGTTTCAAGTCTACATTTACCGGATGGAAAAACTTTGAGCGTATGCTGAATGATAAGGTTTTCTGGAATAGTGTTATGCATACATTTGAATATGCATTCTATAAGCTGATTTTCATCATTCCGTTAGCTCTGTTGATGGCAGTTTTATTAAACCAGAAATTAAGAGGTTCTTCAGTATTTAGAGGAATCTATTTCATGCCGACTATCATCAGTACATCTATTGCAGGTATGATCTTTGGATTTATCTTTGCAACAAAGAATGGTATTTTAAACTCTATGCTTCAGAACATGCATATGATTGATTCTCCGATAAAGTGGTTGAACAGTCCGAGTGTTGTTATGGTAGCCGTTACGATCCTTGCAATTTGGGGTGGTTTTGGTAACTACATGCTGTATTTTATCACTGGTATGACTGGTATTTCTGAGGATGTTTACGAGAGTGCCAAGATTGATGGTGCAACTGGCGTGCAGACTTTCTTCCGCATTACACTTCCAATGCTGGCACCAGTATTAAAGGTTGTTTTAATGCTTGCAATCACTGGTGCATTTAAGGATTACGAGGCAATCATGGTTCTGACAAATGGAGGACCTGGCAATCGTTCCATGGTAATGTTCTTATACATTTACAATATTATCTTTGGATCTGCCGGAAGTACAAGTCAGCCACAGATCGGTTATGGCGCATTGCTTAGTGTTGTTGCAGCTGTAATCGTAGGTATTGTAACTGGCATTTATCTGTTTGTTTCCAAGAAACTTGACGATGTAGTATAAATTAGGAGGAGATACGATGGAAAAAACTCATGCAGTATATTCAACAAAAACGAAGATCGTCCGTCTGATCATCTGGCTGTTTTTGGCATTCGCGGCGATCATCACAATCTTCCCTGTATGCTATGTTATCTTTGGTTCCTTTAAGGACAACAAGGAGCTGCTTGTCGGCGGTTCTAGCATCTTGCCACAAAAGTGGGTGTTTGATAATTATGTTCAGGCATGGAAGCAGGCAAATTTTGCAACTTATACAATGAACAGTGTGTTCTTAAGTTTAGCTGTTATGCTTATTTCGTTAATCAATGCCAGCATGGCAGGCTATGTATTTGCAAGAAAGAACTTTAAGGGTAAGGAATTTCTGTATATGCTTTTCGTAGCATTCATGTTTATTAACGTTGGTTCTGTTTCCCTTCGTCCTTTATTTGAGCTTGCTGTTAAGCTGAAGATGAATAAGAGTCTGTTAGCTGTTGCTATTATCTCAGCAGGAGGCGGCCAGGCAACATTTATCTTTTTATGCCGTGGATTCGTTAATTCTGTTCCGAAGGAGCTTGACGAGGCAGCAAAAATGGATGGATGTGGATTCTTTAGAATTTATTATCAGATTATCCTTCCAATGTTAAAGCCGATTCTGGCAACAATTGCACTTTTATCCTTCAGACAGGGATGGAACGAGTACATTCTTCCTCTTGTATTTACAATGACTAATGATAAGCTTCGTCCTCTGACCGTAGGTGTTAATATGTTAAAGAATGCCGGAGACGGTACTGCAGCATGGAATATCATGTTCGCAGGTGCGACAATTTCAATTGTCCCGATTTTGATTGTTTACTGTTGCTTTAGCCGTTTCTTCATGGGCGGTCTGACAGCCGGTGCAGTAAAGGGTTAACAAAAAAGACAGGCCGACAATTTGTGGTAGTACGAATTGTCGGCCTTTTTAAAAATGAGAGAAACAGCAGACAAAGCTGCTTTGGAAAGGATTCTCTATGCAAAGTATTTATGATGTACCGACGTATCCAACTCTTGGAAACGTGTATCCGGGCGATTATTATGAAGATCTTCCATATGATGAATTTATCGATAAAAATCAGAAGCTTCCAGAAGGAAAAAAAGTCTTTGATATTCGCGACTTTGGAGCAAGACCGGAGAAGGATTTGTTAAACACAGAAGCGTTCTTGGCGGCTGCAAAAGCTTGTGAGAAGAATAACGGCGGTGTGATTTTGGTGGCAGGTGGTTCCTATACGATGGGAACCGTCTATATTCCGTCCCATACCACCCTATTTATCGCGCCAGATTCAGAAATTAAGGCATCCAGAAATGTGGAGCTTTTACTTGCAAAGGAAAAAGAGCAGGTTGATGATCGAAAGGGTGAGTCAAGTGAAGGCGCATTTGTCCGTGTGAAGAACGTAGAGGATGTGACAATCACTGGTGGTGGACGCATCAATGGAAGTGGTGAGTGGTATGTATATGAGCCAAGAGAACTTCCATCCTTGAAGCCATTTGAGGTGAGCCGTATTCCAAGACGCGATCAGGCAAAGGAAATCAACACAGTAGAGGGAACGATTCGCTATTATTATCGACAGAGAATCCGCTATTCGGAAGATAAATATGGCGAGGGTAAGCCAAATTTAAATCGTCCGGCAGCGCTTGTATGGGTACAGGACAGTAAAAATGTGACATTTGAAAATATTGTGCTGTATGATTCGATGAGTTGGACCTTCCATGTGGAAAATTGTGATGAAGTTACTGTGAGAAATATGGTAATCGACGACAATCGCCATGTTGCAAATTCGGACGGTGTGGATATCACAGGAAGTGACAATGTTATAGTAGATCATTGCTTTATCTCATGTGCCGATGATGGAATCGTTGTAAAGAATCCAATCCGCACGGGACGTGCGATGGCACATATTCATGTTAAGAATTGTACGGTAATCACAGTCATGAATGCATTTAAGATTGGAACAGAGACAGCAAATGATATCAGTGATATTTTAGTGGAAGACTGTAATTTTGTTATGCCGGATATCTATCCAGGCTCTGTTTCTGGTATTTCACTGGAATCCTGCGATGGAACGCATCTGTCTGATGTGACCATTCGAAATATTACAATGGATCAGATTGTTTGCCCACTCTATATCTGCCTAAATAAGAGAAATCGTTACAATGAGCCGTATACCGAGGAGGTTGGTGCAAACCGTTATTGGGGCGGCAGCATTGAGAACATTCGAATTGAAAATATTCATGCAACCAACGCAGAGCTTCCGGCAATTTTAACTGGATATCAGACGACAAAGGAGGATGGTACAATTGTCAGAAGGCCGTTAAAGAATATTACAGTAAACGGCTATCATGTAGTATACCGTGATAACAAAGAGATTGTCGAGATTCCAGAGCAATTTGATGAATTTTTGGAGGATTATCCAGAGAGCAATGCACACGGTGATGTGGATGCCTACGGTATCTGGGCTCGCCATGTGGATGGTCTTTTATTAGAAGATATCGATGTGACACCAAGATCCTGCAATACAAGAGAAAAGATTCGTCTTTACGATGTGCAATAATGCCAGAGAGGAAAGCTCAAAAGCAATTATGAGTATTTTACAAAAATAGTTACAAAATTGTTCATTAGGAGGAAATGATAAATGAGTGGATGGAAATTAGGTCTTGACGGATTTGTGACTCATTTTATGGTGTCAGGTCCGGCAACAGAAGCCTATTTTAATGAGGCGAAGGATAAAAATCAGCTTCGCTATGAGGCGTATCTTCGCTCTGTAATAGCAGAGCATAAACCGCTTGGTGAAGTTGGAACAATCAAGATTGGGGAGAAGAGTCGACTGAAAGAAGAGTGGAATTATTATTATGACAGTGGAAGTTGTTTTGTCAATATTTCTACTTTTTATTCCGTGATGAAGCGAGTACGTTTTGACATTGCAACCGTGCTTGAAGCAAAGAAGGATATGGATGTTTCAGCCGTTTTGTGGTCCTATGCAGCTGTCGATGTGTATTGCAACGGTACGTTAGAAGGAACATTAAAGCAGCCAGTCTATAAGCCAATTCAGAAAAAAGAGTTGACGCTTCATCTAAAGTCAGGACGCAATTTAATTTATTTGGCATGTGAAAATCTAGGCGTGCGCGATACAAGAAGTGTCGCTGGATTACAGATTTTAACGCATACAGATGAGATCACAGTATCCATTCCGGATCAGAACTGTGCAAAGACAGCGGAAGAGGCAGAGCGCTTTTTGGACAGTGCAAATTTGACAAAAGATGCGTTGTTATTTGATATGCCGGCACCGAAAGGAACCCAGTATACGTATCGTCATTTCGAGGAAGATTTTGCAAAAGAAAAACTTCCGTCTGTATGGTATTTGGCAGAGGGAAAGAGCAAGATTGAATTAGAGGATGGACAGCCATATGTAACCGTAAAAATTACTGCCGGCAAATTGGTCTTGAAGCGTATGTTTGAACGCACCGAACAGCTGGTGCCAACCTATGCAAGACATGAGGATGGAAGTCCGCTTAGCTTTGAGGAAAACAAAGAGCTAATCTTTAGACGAATTGCCGATGTGATGAGCGAGAGCCGAGGCGAGAAGTTTGGTTTTCCAATCTCAAATATTCTT
>CAUCWU010000087.1 GCA_958446555.1 uncultured Lachnospiraceae bacterium
TAGGTATTGCATCAGATGAAAAGATAAGAGAATGGTCAAAAGGTGAGGTAAAGAAGCCAGAGACTATTAATTACAGAACACTAAAACCACAGACGATGCTGTTGATTCTCAACCGAGCGAGCGCCGACTGCGACATAAGATAACAGGTCTGATAAGTAACGATGATTCTCTGGGTAAAGCATCTCGTCTGCACAGGTAAAGCCGGTCTCCTCGATTGCTCTCTTATGAAGCTCACGGATTGCAATGATGCCTTTTAACATATCTTCTTTTTTCTCTGGGTCTGGCTGATGAAGCATACCCTTGTAGCCGGTGCCGACAGTACGCGGCTTGTTTGTGTAGATACGCGGAATGATAAAGATCTTGTCTTTTACCTTTTCCTGAACCTTGACCAGACGGCCAATGTACTCAAGAACCGCATCCTCTCTGTCTGCAGAGCACGGGCCAATGACAAGAATTAATTTGTCGCTCTTTCCCTCAAAGATTGAGCGGATCTCGGCATCCCTCTCTGCCTTTATCTTTTGAGTCTTTTCGCTTGCCGGAAATTCTTCCTTTAACTCCTTTGGGGTTGGCAGCTTTCTGTAAAATTCCATATTCATAGTAGTGTTCTCCTCTTTTGGTCTGATTGAGGGCTTAATTTTACCTTACACTCTGACCTTACTTTATCTTTTTAGTCTTGCTTTTGCGCGTTGTCGCTTTCAAGTACTAAAGTATAGCACAATTTGGGATGATTGGCAAGTATCTTTTTTAACTATTTTAGATTAATGAGAACGTTTTTAATACAAACAGCCACCCTTGACTGTGCGAAGCAGACGAGCTTTCGTGTCTGATGAGTTTTGTGATTTGCTTGATGCCGCCTTCGATGTGGACGCGGCCTGCGCTGCTTCGGTAGGATGCCTGAATAAATTCGCCTCGGTCGGACTTGTCCTTTAAAAATGACGATAGGACTTTTGCTCCTGTCTTTTTCAGTTCGTAAAACAGATTTTAATATAGCAAATATTTTAGGGGATGCCAATAGCGTTATGGTTTCACTTATCAGAAAAATGTGATACTATTGGTTTATTATTATTGATTCATTACTATTGATTTATTACTATTGATTTATTATTGATTCATTACTATTGATTTACTATTGATTCATCACTACTGACTTCAAAGGAGTTTCATTTTGAAAAGAACATATAAAACACATAATAAGAGTTTCCATCATCATTCGCCCCTGATAGTAGGTCTAGGTCTTCTCATGACTGTCCTTGTTCTAGCAGGGGCAATTGCGATTTTAATCTACCCCAGACTACTCTTTGTCGATTATCTTTCTTATCAATATCAGGAATCTGCTGATGCACTGGACAATCCCTATATTGGTTGGTATACGATTCAAGGGTATCTGTTATCGGAGGATGCAAGTTTTTCTCTTCCACAACAACCCGATGCGACTGAGGATACTAAGAAAGCCGAGGAGTTGCGCAGGGGATTGTCTTTAATTGAGATTAATTTAAAGAATTATGCTGAGTGTGATTTGACAGCTTCTGCACTCTCGCAGGTGGACTCAATTTTGTCTGCTTGGTCAAAGACTGGAAATCAGCTTATTTTACGCTTTCTATATGATTGGGACGGACAAAATTTGCAGAGTGAACCTAAGGAGCTGTCCCAGATTTTAAAACATATGGAACAGGTTGGACCGCTTATCAATTCGTATGCATCTTCTGTTTATCTAATACAAGGCATTTTTGTTGGCAACTGGGGGGAAATGAACAATACGGTTCATATGGGCGATGGACAGATGCAAACTTTAATTGAAAAGTTGGCTGATGTGACGGATCCTTCGATCTTTTTGTCAGTGCGCACACCTGCGCAGCTACGGTCTATTGTAAAGAATCAAATAGGAAATCTCATCCAAAATTGGATACCGGTTGATAAAACTTTGGCTTTTAATGGTACGCTTCCTTCGCGACTTGGTCTGTATAATGATGGAATGCTTGGATCTGCCAATGACACGGGGACTTATGGGGATAAAAAGGCTCCGAAGATAAAAACCAGTTCAAACGATACGAACTATAATGACATGAGTTTGAATTCTGGCGATACGAACTACAGTGATGCCTGGATTCGTGAGGATGAGCTTGCCTTTCAAAATGAATTGTGTCAATATGTGCCAAACGGTGGCGAGGTGATTATTGATAATGAATATAATGATTTTGATCATGCGATAAGAGATCTGGCTATGATGCATGTATCTTATTTAAATAGTGCCTATGATGCAACTGTGCTTGATAAGTGGAAGGCATCTGTGTATCATGCGGACAATGTTTCACAGTCAAATTTAGTAACTGATACAAATATAACAAATACAGAATATTCAAATTCAGTTAATGTGTCAGATGCTTTCGACGGTATGAATGGATATGACTACATTGAACGTCATCTTGGCTATCGATATGTATTACGGGATTCTAAGTTGAAATTTCACCCACTGTTTGATGATTCGGCCGTATTGACAGTTGATGTTGAAAATGTCGGATTCGCAAACTGTTATCGACCACTTGATGCGACGGTGGCTGTGGTATCGAATGCGACTGGCAAGTGTGTATCTTCGGTGAATGTGGATACCGATCCGCGCTTTTGGAATAGTGGGGAAAAGACTTCGTTCACGGTGCCGATTGATGTACGCGGGCTGGAGAAGGAGGCGACTTATACGATTTATCTGTCTTGTGCGGATATGACACTGGGACGGACGATTTTGTTTGGAAATGAGCAGGAGCTGACGGAATATGGATATGAGGTGGGTGAGGTGACGGTTTCCGAAATTGGGGTCAGGCACGGATAAACTGACGTTTATCGTGCGCTGACCCCGAAACTGATTGATGACCGGAATAATAGAAGGCCGTACCTAGCATCGGTATTTTCGTTTGCAAAGCTGATAAGGCGGCCGTCCCTTTTTCTTGTAAGTTGTAGGTAAAACTTATCTGCTTGTGATTGCTTTTGTAGTTTCTGTGATTGCCATAGCTCTGTTGGGATGCAGCACGCAATCACTGTGTCTCTACCACTATCCCAGGTGCACGGATCCGTATCAATTAAAAACACCTGAGCTTTCGATGACTCTGCCACTGCAACTAGTTTACACTCGGACTCTTCACACAGATTGGCAAAGCCTGTGTTTCGAATTGTAATTTGCATTGTGTAATGGCTGATATTGTCAGTACTGCTCTGTGCCTGAAGATCTTTTGGGGCTTTCTTTGCTTCTTTGTTTTTTATTTGTTTGACATCTATAACGGTAAATCGGTAGCCTAAGTGACGACCGATATAGTCGTAGACACTGATCGTTTCGCCGTTCCAAGTCATGCTTTGATTTTTCCACACATTGAGTTGTTCTTGTCTGTAGGTGCTGTTTAGGTAGCTTAGATGCATTTGGTCAAGTTCTCTTATCATGAGGCTAGAATCAAGACTGTTAGCTGTACTTCTTGGCGAGACTTCATTTATGACGTTAGGCATCCCTACTGCCTCGCCTCCAGTAAAGCTTCGCTGCATCTGCGTCTCTTGCCAGTCTAATTCGTCTTGACGTACCCAAGCTCGATTATTACTACTATTGTCTATCCTAGGTTCAGTACCATAGGTGCCAAGATCAGTTTCGGAACCAAAAATGCCGTCGTTGAAGAGAGTGAGGGAAACCGCCGTTTTCTTTTCTAATTCTAGCTGCTCTACGATACTTCGAAGCTGCTCTGGCTTTCGCACTGCGATCGGGCAGATGCCACCAATCGCCTCATAAAGTGTTTGAACAAGTTCTGTCATAGGGGCTGCACTTAAAAATTTGGAGCTATGCATCTCTCCCCAGCTGCCGACAAAGATTCCCTGATGAATCAGAATTTCTCCTTTGTGACGACTGATCATACTTCCTAACTGAGCCATATGACTTTTGACGATCCCGATCGAAGCTGGTTCATGCTCCATTCCGTGTCCGTCGGTGTCATAGACAATACGAAGAATGATGCCTTTGTCGTGCTCTGCAAAAAAACTAAGGATTTGATCAAGTCGATCCCTTGCCTTGTCTGGAATCTGATTGGTTGTCCGATAAGCGTGAATGTCGATGCGAAGCAAGACGAGCTGTTCTTCTTCGCAGGCGATGTAGAGAGGACTTTCCTCTGCTAGATTGAATGAATAGATTTGATACCAGCCACAGCCAGGGTTAAGGAGAGGGCGGGTGGACTCGGTAAAGCTAATTTTTTTCGTTCTATTGAAGTATGTCTTTATTTTATTAAACATACACTTTTCATTCTCCTTCCCCGAGTTTTATTTACAAGTTTAGCATGATTATCAGCACTCAAAATTGAACAGAAACTTAACTTTTTCATGCGCTTTTATAAAAAAAGAATAAAATATATTAAGATCATGTTAATTTTGTATCTTGTCGTTTGATATTTTTTATGTTACGATTATCGAGATAAATTTTCATTATCAGACAGAGGCTCTGTTTCTTCCCTAAAATAATGCATTTTTATTATTTTATCTACTTTGATTTTTGCAGGAGGTTTTTATGGAATTATCATCAGACGAATTTTTTGAGAGGTTGTTGCTGTCTTACAGCGACTACTTTGACATTGTCCGTGATACCTCTTACAAGGATCTGGCGGTCGATGCTGAAGCTGCTTTTCATTCTTTTTCTGAAAAGTATGTTTTGGTCAAGAAAGCACAGCTGTGGGCTGCTGAGGCCCATGAATATGTTTTCTTTGTTCGAGTGAATCATTTGGACGCTGAGACGTTTCGTACATACAGCGATGCGCTTCTTGAGGAAGGCCTATCACGTGTTGAGCCAAAAAAGGATCACATGTACACCTATGTGTCAGTTGTTTTTCTGGCAGAGTCTATAGCCCCTGAGGTTCCGAAGCTGATCAAAAAGACGCGTTGCCATAGGGACTATCGCATGTCGATTTACGGTTGGATGGATTACCGTATTGCGGCACGAGACTGTACTTCGAAAAAGATCTACACAAACTGGGCTGGACGACCGTTAAAACAAACACTCCTCTCTGTCACGAAAAAAAGGAGGAAACGAAAATGAATGCTGTTGTACTTCTCGTTGTAGGAGTTGCCATTCTGGTTGCCGGTTATATCTTCTACGGCGGTTGGCTGGCAAAACAGTGGGGTCTTGGTGAGAACAAAGAAGAGACCCCTGCACACACAATGGAGGATGGTCAGGACTATGTTCCGGCTAAGGCTCCGGTCCTGATGGGACATCACTTCTCTTCAATCGCAGGCGCAGGCCCGATCAACGGACCAATTCAGGCGGCTGTATTCGGTTGGATCCCGGTTATGCTGTGGGTTTTAATCGGTGGTATCTTCTTCGGTGCTACTCATGACTTTGGTGCTTTATTTGCATCTTTAAGAAACAAGGGTCAGTCCATCGGTGAGATCATTGAGACTTCTATCGGTACGCGCGCTAAGAGATTATTCCTTACATTCGCTTATCTGACTCTGATCCTCGTTGTTGCTGCATTTGCTTCTATCGTTGCAAATACCTTCAAGGCTACTTATACAGCTGAGGGCGCAGTTGATATCGCAGCAAGTTCTGCAAATGCTTCTACTGCTATGATTTCTATTCTGTTCATCGTAGTTGCTATTATCTTTGGTATCTTCGTTTACAGAAAGAATGCACCAATCGCAGTTGCTACTATCATTGGTGTTGCTGTTATCATTGCTTGTATGGCAATCGGTCTGAACTGGCATCCGCTGTACTTAAGTGGTGACACTTGGATGATCATCGTTGGTATCTACATTGCAGTTGCATCTGTTACCCCTGTATGGATCTTACTTCAGCCAAGAGATTATTTGAGCTCTTTCCTGCTGTATGGTATGATGATCGTTGCTGTTGTTGGTATCCTTGGTGCTCACCCAACAATCGATATTCCAGCATTTACCAGCTTTGTAGATGATGGTACCATCGGTTCTGGAGTTTCTCTTGGAACCATGTTCCCGGCACTGTTCGTTACCATCGCTTGTGGTGCGATCTCTGGTTTCCACTCTCTGGTTGCTTCTGGTACTACCTCTAAGCAGCTGGATAAGGAGAAGGATGCACTTCCGATCGCTTACGGCGGTATGTTAATTGAGTGTGTACTTGCAATTATCTCTGTATGTGCTGTTGGTTATATCTGGTCTGAGTATATTCCAGGCGGAATCACTGCTCCAACTGCTGTATTTGCTACCGGTATTTCCCGTATGTGCGCAAAGATCCCGTTCTTAGCTGGTGCTGAGAATGTTATCTACTCTCTGTTAATCCTTGCTGTATCTGCATTCTGCTTAACTTCTCTGGATACTGCAACTCGTCTTGCAAGATATATGTTCCAGGAGTTCTGGTTAGAGCCAGGACAGACCTACAAGGAAGCTACTGGTGTTAAGAGAATCTTAACCGATCCTTATGTTGCTACTATCATCACTGTTGTACTTGGTATTGCACTTGGTATGACTGGATATAGCAAGATCTGGCCTCTGTTTGGTGCTTCCAACCAGCTGCTTGCTGCACTTGGTCTTTTGGCTGTTGCTGCATGGCTTAGCAAGATGGGCAAGAACAACAAGATGCTTATCATCCCAATGGTATTCATGTTAGTTGTTACTGTAATCTCCCTGATTCAGACCATTTACTCTAATGTTGTAAATGCAGCTGATATGTGGAACTGGATCCGTGCAATCATCGGAACCTTGCTGGTTGTTCTTTCTCTTGTACTTGCAAAGGAAGGTTGCCAGACACTGTTCTCTAAGAAGAAGGCTTAAGGCTTATAATTGATTCGTCTGATAAAAAGTACTTAAAAAGGAGTCTCGCGAGAGGCTCCTTTTTGTGTTAACTATTTTTAATTGTTTGCTTAGGGGCAAGTAATCTGCCCCACCTCAATGTGTTTTATTTCTTGATCAGAAGGCTCTTTCCGGTCATCTCCTTCGGCTGGGTCATGCCCATCAGCTCGATCAGAGTCGGAGCGATGTCTGCTAAGCAGCCGCCCTCGCGCAGTGTGTAGGATGGATCTGCATTAACTAAGATGAACGGTACCGGGTTGGTGGTATGAGCGGTGAATGGCTCGCCGGTCTCATAGTCGACCAACTGCTCTGCATTTCCGTGGTCTGCACAGATGAAGAGCTGTCCGTTTACTTCCTTGATTGCTGATACTGCCTTGCCTACGCACTCGTCTACAGTCTCTACAGCCTTGATTGCTGCTTCCAGTACACCGGTGTGACCTACCATATCCGGGTTTGCAAAGTTGATGATGATCACATCATACTTCTCAGACTTGATTGCCTCTACGAGCTTGTCACATACCTGATATGCGCTCATCTCTGGCTGTAAGTCATAGGTTGCAACCTTTGGAGACTTTACAAGAATACGATCCTCGCCCTCATTTGGCTGTTCTACGCCACCGTTGAAGAAGAAGGTTACATGTGCATACTTCTCAGTCTCTGCGATTCTAGCCTGCTTTAAGCCGTTCTCAGCAAGGAATTCACCGAAGGTATGGGTGATCTCTTCCTTCTTGAATGCAACTAACTTGTTCGGGATTGTGGTATCGTAATCGGTGAAGCAAACGTAGGTTACGTCTGGTCTTGCCGGTCCACGATCAAATCCGGTGAACTCGTTATCACAGAATACATGCGTCATCTCTCTTGCACGGTCTGGACGGAAGTTGAAGAAGATTACAGAATCCTTGTCCTGGATCGGTCCTACTGCCTTGCCATCCTTTGCAACTACAGTTGGAACAACGAACTCATCGGTAACGCCCTCATCGTAGGATGCCTGAATTGCACAAGCACCACATTTTGCCTGATTGCCCTCGCCAAAACGAAGTGCTCTGTATGCCTTCTCGACACGATCCCAACGATTGTCACGATCCATTGCATAGTAACGTCCCATAACAGATGCGACCTGGCCTACACCAAGCTCCTCGCACTTGTTCATTAATTCGGTAACGTACTCCTTGCCGGATGCCGGCGGTGTGTCACGGCCGTCTAAGAAGCAGTGAATGAATACCTTATCCAGTCCCTGACGCTTTGCAAACTCAAGCAGTCCGTAGATATGGCTGTTGTGGCTGTGAACACCACCGTCGGATACCAGACCCATCAGATGCAGTGCAGAGCCGTTCTCCTTGCAATTCTTTGCTGCTGCAAGGAATGCCTCGTTCTCAAAGAAGTCACCGTCCTTGATGGACTTGGTGATACGAGTCAGCTCCTGATATACAATGCGGCCTGCACCCATATTTAAGTGACCTACCTCAGAGTTACCCATCTGTCCCTCTGGAAGACCAACTGCCAGTCCACTTGCCTGTCCCTGTACAAATGGGCAGTTTGCCATTAAATCATCCATAACAGGTGTCTTTGCCTGCTTTACAGCATTGCCC
>CAUCWU010000088.1 GCA_958446555.1 uncultured Lachnospiraceae bacterium
AGGAGGTTGACCTGTGTCTTTGTCCTACACACAGCCATTTTTCAGAGGAAGTTATGCAAAAATATCAGACCCACAGAGGATTGGAAAATGGTTTCCATATTGTAATGGTGGAGCATATAGAAAATGGTATGGAAACAATGATGATGTAGTTAATTGGTTGAATGATGGTGCTGAAGTAAAAGGATTTGTAGATGACAAGGGAAAGCAACGTTCTCGTCCGCAAAATCAACAATATTATTATCGCGAAGGTGGAACTTGGTCAGCTATTTCGAGTTCGTCTTTTTCGGTAAGGTATTTTTCAGAGGGTTTCCTTTTTTCAAACGCAGGCATGGCTATATATGCGGAACATAATCAATTATTATATCTTATAGGCTTTTTGAACTCAAAACTAAGTCAAGCTTACTTAGGCTTGTTCAATGAAGGATTAAATTATAATCAGGGAGATATTGCAAAACTTCCAATTGTCAAGTCTGAGATAGAAGATAAAGTTTGCAAAAAAGTAATGGAAACAGTAGAGATATCAAAAGCAGAGTGGGATTCATTTGAAACATCTTGGGATTTTAAGAAGCATCCGCTAGTTTCTTATTCTACTAATAAAATGTCAACGGCTTTTGAAATGTGGTCAAAAGAATGTGCTGAACGTTTTAATCAGCTTAAAGAAAATGAAGAAGAACTTAATCGTATTTTTATTGATATTTATGGATTACAGAACGAATTGACACCGGAAGTAGAAGATAAAAATGTTACGGTTCGTCAGGCTGATTTACAGAGAGATATTAAGAGTTTGATTTCTTATGCAGTTGGCTGTATGTTTGGTCGTTATTCTCTTGATGAAGATGGACTTGCTTATGCAGGTGGAGAATGGGATAACAGCAAATATGACACGTTTATTCCTGATGAGGATAACTGCATTCCTATTACTGATGAAGAATATTTTGAAGATGATATTGTCGGTCTGTTTTGTGCTTGGCTGAAAAAGGTTTATGGAGAAGATACGCTTGAAGAAAATCTTGATTTTATTGCTAATGCTCTTGGCAATAAAGGCAAGACAAGCCGTGAAGTAATCAGAAATTATTTCCTGACAGATTTTATCAAAGACCATATTAAGACTTACCAGAAACGCCCGATATACTGGCTCTTTGATAGTGGTAAGCAGAATGGATTTAAGGCTCTTATTTATATGCACCGTTGGAACGCAGATACCATTGGTAATGTTCGAGTTGAGTACCTGCATCGTATTCAGCGTGTATATGAAAAAGAGATTACCCGTATGCAGGAAATCATTGATAACAGCCACGATAACAAGGAAATTTCCAACGCTACAAAGCGTAAGGAAAAACTCCAGAAACAGATTAAGGAAACCAAAGACTATGATGCTAAAATTGCCCATTTGGCTCTTTCCCGTATCGACATCGACCTTGATGATGGTGTAAAAGTCAATTACGAAAAAGTCCAGACCGCTGATGGAAAGAAAATGCAGATTTTAGCGAAGATATAAGTGAGGTGGATATGATGGGTAAATGTGCATTATGTGGCGAAGATAAGGAACTGCAACTTAGCCATATTATTCCTAAATTTATAGGGAAATATCTGAAAAATACTTCGATAGGCAATATTCGCAGTCACGAAAATCCGAACCGAATTGCTCAGGACATCGAAAAGCATTATATGCTTTGTCATGATTGCGAAGAATTATTTAGTGCGTCTGAAAGATATTTCGCTAATACTGTCTTTTATCCGTATAAGCGAGATAAACATGAAACCTTTAACTATAACGAAAAACTTTTTTATTTCCTTACATCGTTATCTTGGCGAAGCCTTTATTTGGATATTGTAAATTTTGTTCGTGAAAAAAGTCTGAAACTGGATGTAATAGAAAGAATGATTGAAGCCGAGGGGATTATGAGAGATTTTCTCCTTAGCAAAAGAACGGATTTAAGCAATATTGAACATCATATTTTCTTCTTTGAACGAATAATGAATGTGAACGCACCTGATGATAATTTGTTAAAAACAGGACGACCTCATACCACCATTCATCGTTCTTTAACTTCGTATTCCGGCTACTCGGATAATACGATTTATACAATCTCAAATCTTATGGGTATTGTTGTAGTTACTCTATACTCAAAAGACGTGGATGAAATATGGAAAAACACACAAGTATTTAATGAAAAAAATATATTGGTAGCAGTAAACCAAGAAGTACAGAGTAGATTAGGAAATGAATTCGTATTTTGGATGGAACAATGTGAAAAAGATATAAATGTAATCAGCGAAGAAACGGAACAAAAAATATTGAAAAAGGTAATGGATTTAGGCGACGATATAAAAGATTATGCGATTTATCAGGATATTGTTGATGACAATCAGCTTGAAAATTGATTTATAAGGCAGGTCAAACATGGCAGAATTAAACTTAAAACAGATTACAGACAAATTAAATAGTGAGTTTGCAAGTGATGTCCGTAAACTTGTGTTTTGGTATGATGCCAATGCGGAGTTTCAGGAGGATATTGACAGCATAGAACTGGAAAATGCAAAGGTTCTGCATCTTGAGCCGGACAATCAGTTCTATATCAAATATTTCTTGGAACGAGAGGATACGACAACCAATTACCTTGTGTACGCTCCTTTTGCAAAACCGAGCATAAGGGACAATCATCTCGCAGATACGATTCGATATTCCAAAGAATTTTTTGCTGACCGTGCTTCTTTGCTTACGCTTGATTTGGGTATTGATGAACGGTACAAGCCTGTTATTCAGCATTATATTAAATTCTTTGCAAATAAAGACAGAACACAGAAATTCTATGATTTGGAAATAGAGAATTTCAATAGAAGTACGATTGAAGTTGCCTTGATGAGCGTTCTTTGCAAGGATAAGACAGCTTCTTTTGAAGAAGTGCTGCGTTCAATTTTGACAGACGATGGCTTGCAGGATAACAAACATCTGGCTGAGTTTGAGAAGTATGATTTGCTTTCTGCATTCTGGCAGCAGGCAGATGTGGCATTTGGATATAATGACCCGAAGCCAACACTTGAAAAACTCGTTATCACGATGTTTGTTACTTATGCGGCTAAGAGTATTCATACGGATATGCCGCAGGCTTGGAAACCATTTATTTCTTATAAATCCGGTAATATCATTGCATTTATGGATAATCTGATGAACAGCTATCTGTATGGTACACGTTTTGATGAGATTTCAGAGATTATCTATAATGCAATCAACGGTAAAAATTATCTTGAGAAGATGGAAGTGGAAACACTTGTAGATTGTAATATTTTTGCAGGTGTTGATGAACTTCTGATTAGTTGGATTATCGACAGACTTGAGAATGAGGATATAGGAGCAAAGCTGAATGGAAAGACGATTCCGGAGCTTTGTGTAGAACGCAGGAAGCAACATTTTGGAAAGAACTTCCGCAATGAGTATTTCATTCTTCAGAATGCCTTTGATATGATTGCTGAAGGTAAGTATCAGCCAGTCAGCGGTATCAAAAACTTGGTTAAGGAATATACGGAGTCAACTTATAAGATTGACCGTTATTATAGATACTTTTATTTTTACTTTGATAAATTGGAAGATACCACACAGTTTGAAAAAATCAGGGAACTGGTTGAGAATATCTATACGAATGAGTATCTGAATCGGATTACAGTGAACTGGAACAATGAGCTTGCAGACGCAGATGGAGAAACAGGACTTACGTTGCAGAGAGATTTCTTTGCAAGGCACATCAATTACTCAAAGGATAGAGTAGTAGTTATTATATCTGATGCACTCCGTTATGAGGTTGCACATACCCTGTTTGAAAAAATGCAGGCAGATGAGAAGTGCAATGCTTCTATCGGAGCAATGCAAGGTGTTCTTCCATCTTATACACCGTTAGGTATGGCTTCGCTACTTCCTCATAAGACGATTGAATATAGTTCATCTTATGATGTGCTGGTTGACGGAAAAGCGTGCAGTTCCACGGAGCAAAGGGAATCTATTCTGAAAGAGTATAAAGTAAGTAGTAAGTGCGTTCAGTTTGATTCAATGAAAACAATGAAACAGGCAGACCTTCGTTCTATCTTTACCGGACAGGACGTTGTGTATATTTATCATAATCAGATAGATGCCCGTGGAGATAAAGCGGCTTCTGAAAATGAAGTATTTACCGCTTGCGAAGAAGCAATCGAAGAAATTTATACTTTGATAAAGAGGATTGCATCGCAGGCAAATACTTATCATTTTATTGTGACGGCAGACCACGGATTTATTTATAAGAGAGATAAAATTCAGGCAACAGATAAGATTGCCGGAGCTGCTTCAAAATCAAACAGCGTTGGACAGCGTTATTCCATATCTGCCGAAGAAATCAAGGCAGACGGTGTTTGTCATACAACGGTTGGTAAGGTACTTGGTAGTGTCGATGAGCGTATTGTATCGTTCCCTCTTGCTTCAGATATTTTCAAGGTTGCAGGAGCAGGACAGAATTATGTTCATGGCGGCTGCTCTCCGCAGGAAATGCTTGTACCAATGATTGATGTGAAAGTGGATACCAAGATAATATTTTTTCTTTTCCATCTTGACAAACCCTCCTCAAAATGTTATTGTCATGTTGTAGTTTAAACCCTATAAACTGCACAGCGAGTTCAAATAAAAGTTTACTCAAATCGTTGGCTTGACCAACTGCACAGTGTGTGCATAAAAAGATCTCTTCAGTGAGATCTTTTTTATTGCCCATTAAATGAAACAGGCACTGTATCAACAGCAATTACAACGCAAATATCTCGTCAATTTCTTTTTGCGACAGTGTTTTAATATGGGCAAGTATATTTCTGGCATTTCTCAGCTTCGAAATTACTTTTGCATCTTCACTAGATACTTGCAGTTTTCCTAGTGTAACTAGATGAGAGAGTATTCCGATCTCCACTTCTTCAATCTCGTAAACTTCCTCTCCATATGCACCCGTAACAGGAAGCAATCCTTTAATTTCCTTTCGATACCGATTGATCAGACTATTTCTTTTTTTCTCTATTACTGGAAAAATAATTTTTATTTGTGCTTCCCATATACGTTCTTGCATCTTCTTTTCACTCATTACAAATACAACCTCATTTCCATCACTTCTCAGTTCAGATTCCTTGATCTCTTGAATTGTTTTTACTGGATTTTCAAGAAACTTCCGTCCTCTTTGGATACATTCAGCAGATAATTCTACATCATCTAAAATCATCAGCGTAACAACCTCTGCCAAATATTGCTTAAAGATTGCCGACTCTTTTAAGGATGCTGCAGCAAGCATATGGAACAAATATTGGTCATAGTATTCTATTTCTTTTTGATAGACAATTGCTCGAATCCGTCCCTGATCCCGAACTGCCATTTCTGATCTTGTTTCAATGATGAAAATACATCCTCTCCGATCTTTTCCAAGCAGTTTGTCATAATTTTGAATAAATGTATACCAGTTCTTTGTCTGTTCCTCAGAATCTACTGTTATCCATAAAATATAATTATTTAATGCAATCTCATCACTTTCCGCTAGAAATTTTGCATAACCAATACCCGGTCGATACTGCGCTCTTTTTTCTCGCTTACAGTAATTTTGAAATAGATATTCTCCCGGGTCCATCTCTGCATCCTGTATTTTCTTCAAAGCCCGATTCGAATTTTGACTTTTAATCCGATCTGATAGAATGTCGCTCATCGTAAAATACCACGGAACACTAGAAGGAAGCTGCAGCACAATGCTGCAGCCCTCCTGTACCCCCTCAACAATCAGATTTAAAAAGTGTGATGCGTTTGTAATTTTTTCCCACCATACAAAATCCATTGTATCAGTCCTCCATATATCCAAGCAGTTTATCTTCAATTTCATCGGCAGTTCCCATCATCTGGAAAAAGCTGTATCTTGAGAACAGATACAAATTTTGTACCGTATGTCTGAGAATATTCAGTTCCAAAAGCTCCTGCATCAAGCCATCAATGACCTCCACACGCTGGCTTGCCACCTTCTTCACATCAAATTGCTTCGCAATTGCAATAATGTCCTGAGCTGAGAAGCCTCTGCTTTCTGTCGCTGAATTTGCGTTCTGATGATACAAATATGCCATTAACAGCGCAATAATGTAGTACATATTATCTTCGTCCAGCTTCAATGTAATCTCGAATTTTTCTCTTACCTGATCCATGAAATCTGGCGCTGCCAATACCTTTTTAATATGATCTGGATTCACCTCATAGGCTGGTGTCTTACTCTGCTCATATCCGGCATAGTCATTTTTCATCGCCTCAATCAGCTTTGCACAATACATCTGAATTAAGCCTGGGAAATAGTTTGTGCTTGCCAAAATCAACGAAACAAGCGATTGCTTGTCCTGAGGGAAACGAAATCCCAGATAATATAGTGGTTCTTCAAGCAACTTGCGCGCATCCTTCATATTGAAAGGCTTGATCGTGATTGAGGTCAACTGAGGCAATACACTGTTATAAGACAATGCTTCTCTGTTAAATCTCACAATATTGTGAAGACCTGCAATTACAAACTTAAATCGCTCATTTCCAATATTCTGAAGATCCTTCAACACATCAAGTGGATGATATTTTACCTCCTCACAACTCTCAATAAATTCATCTGCCTCATCTAGCAAGAGTAGCAAATACGGAATATAATTCTTTTTATCCAGAAGTCTTGCCTTAATTGCGCGTCCCAATTCGTCCCAATCTTCTGTATCAATATGCTTTTCAAGTACTCCTTCCAAATACAAGTCACATCCAATTTTTCTGGCTGCCTGCTTATAATCGGATCCCTTAATTTCGATAAATACAGCGCGATTGTTGTTTTCATCATGGTCAATTTCCATCTTTGCCTTCTTCAAAAGGGCAGATTTACCAAGCTGACGTCCACCATATACAATATTGACACCGATCGGAGACTCAATTTTTTCCAATTCCTCTTTTCGACCCATAAAGATTTCTGGTGTCATAACCTTTGAAGAATCCCAAATATATGGCTGATAATAGGAAAACGGCATCATCACAGACATTAAAATCTGATTGATAAATTAAACATTATAATTGTACACCAAAAACATCAAAAGCACACGATCCAATACTGCAAATACATTATCACTTGGATCTTCCTTCATCTTTCTCGCCAGAATGCGTCGATCTGGAAGCGTCAATGCACAGTCAAGCAAAATCAGTGTATTACTTCTAGAGATATTTTTAAACTCTTCCATCAAACGATCTGCATTGTACTTTCCATTCAGGCACACAACACGGAACCCACTCTCAGCAGCCTTTGATCCAAATGCTGCAATCGGATGCTTATAGTTGGTATTTCTTCCAATTGTCTTTGGCAATTTTACCAGATAACTCTGATATTTTCCAACCTTTGTTGGTTCCTGCACCTTAGCACCTGTGAAACCAAGTGCATCTAAAAGGGCTGAAAGTTTATTTACACTAAGTAACTGGCCATTGCCTAACCAATTGTCAATTAAACGCTTTGCACCTTTATCGTCCTTATTGTGAACCCTCGCTGCTACCATTCTGCTAAGTGCAACTCCTGCATTGGCAACCATTCCGTAATTATAATCATACTCGTCAATAAACTTCTTCAAATAATCTTGACGTGCGTATTCCAACTCTTCATCCGGCTCATCGCTGTCAATTCTCGCCAACAAATCCTCCGCTACTGTGTAATTCTGGCATGCAATCATCTCTCGAATTCTTTCAATTCTCTTCTGTCTGATCTCATTCATACCACTCTGATTTGTTATTGATTCAATTTCTCTTAGCAATGTTTCTCCACGTACCTTGGCTTCCTCATGAATCTTCTTCTCATACTGCTTTAGAATCATCTTGAAAAAGCCATAGTTCTGAGTCTTCTTTGCATACTCAAACCACACATTCGCAGTTAGCTGAATTTTCTCTTTCTTATTTTCTTTCGTTTCCTCAATCTGGCCGTAACTCTGAGCAAGTTCAAGATCTTCAATGAAATTTTTCAATTTAATCTCTGCTTCTTTCTGCGCCTGCTCCTTTGAAACTTTTATATTATAATCATCACGACACTCTGTATTCCCATATGCTTCTAAGTATGACATAATGAGTTCAGCGCTGCCATAGTTGTCACCATATTCCACAAAAATGGAATTCAGCATTTCTTCTTCAAACGACAGAAGTCCAGCCTTAGAATGCTCTAGCACACGATTTGCCAAAGAAAGCTCCTGAAAATCGACAAAGTTTCCCTGCATATCTGGCAGGTAATCTTCATCAAGCAACACAAAATTTGCTCTCAAAAAATCGATATAATAATACTGATAAGAGCGCTCATCATAGCTTCC
>CAUCWU010000089.1 GCA_958446555.1 uncultured Lachnospiraceae bacterium
ATCAGAGAACTTGCACAGATGCTTGCAAACGAATATGGACTAGAGTTACAGATTCAGGAAATTGAGCGATTTCCAGCGACGGAAAATGATGAAAAGTCAACTCTTTATGTTCAGTCTTGTGCAAAAGAACTTGGCCTGTCTGTAACAGAGCTGCTTGAGCCGATGCGCTGGTCAGAGGATTTTGGATATTATCTTCAGAAAACCAAAGGTGCATTCTTTGGTGTCGGAGACGGAGAGGCGCATGCACAGCTTCACACAGAAGGGTATGAATTTCCAGATGAAATCATCGAGACGGCAATTCGCTTATTTGCAAAGATCGAGGAAGGATTGGAATAATAAAGAAACACAATAGAAAAGGGAGAAAGAGATATGACAGAGAAACAATTAAAAGATCTTTTGGCTGATATGAGCCTAGAGGAAAAGATTGGTCAGATGGTGCAGCTGACGGCAGATTTTTATGGAACGGATACACTGATCACAGGTCCAATGGGTAGTGTGAAGATTGACCCAGAAGAGATGAAGCTTTGTGGAACGATTCTTGGTACAAGTGGAGCCAAAAAGTTAAAGGAGATTCAGGATCAGGCGATGGCAGCACAGCCACATCATATTCCAATGTTGTTTATGTTGGATGTCATCAATGGTTTTCAGACAATTTTTCCAATCCCTTTAGCACAGGGATGTAGTTTTGAGCCAGAAGTTGCCAAAATTGGCGCACAGATTGCGGCAAAAGAAGCTGCAGCGTCAGGACTTCATGTGACATTTGCACCGATGGCTGATTTGGTTAGAGATGCGCGCTGGGGCAGAGTGATGGAGTCACCGGGAGAGGATCCGTATCTGGATTATTGTTTTGCAAAGGCAATGACGCAGGGATTTCAGGGCGACAATCCAAACTCATTAAAAGAAAAGGGAAATATTTCTGCATGTTTAAAGCATTTTGCTTGCTATGGTTATCCGGAGGGTGGACGTGAATACGATAATGTGGAACTATCAGAGAGAACCTTCCGACAGGATTATTTAAATGGCTATCAGGGTGCAATAGATGGTGGCTGCAAGATGGCAATGACATCGTTTAACACATTGAATCGTGTGCCTTCGACAGCAAACCGCTGGCTGATGAGAAAGGTACTTCGAGAGGAATTGGGCTTTGATGGCGTATTGATCTCAGATTATGCAGCGGTGGAGGAACTCATTCCTCACGGAATTGCACAGGATAAGAGAGAGGCAGCGAAGCTTGCGATTGAGGCTGGTGTGGACATTGATATGATGTCAGATGTGTATCTTCATTATTTAAAGGAGCTTGTGACATCTGGAGAGGTAGACGAGGCACTTGTCGATGAGGCCGTTCTTCGTATCCTAAAATTAAAGAATGATTTGGGTCTGTTTGGGCATCCATATAAGGACGCAAGTGAGGCCGATGAGGCAGCATTGATTTTGTGCAAGGGACATCGAAAGGCTGCGAAAAAGGCAGCAGAGAAGACCTTTGTTCTTTTGAAAAACGAAGACAAAACATTGCCGCTTTCGATGGACGAGGCATCTGATATTTTGTTTGCAGGCCCGTATACCGATTGCAGACAGATCTGCGGAGCATGGTCATTCCCGGCAACCTATGACAATATCAAAACGATTAAAGAATGCGTACAAGCGCTTACAGAGAATGCGTGTCAGTTTGAAAAGGGATGCAGCATGTTCTTCGATAAAGAAGTGATCCGTGATCATGTAGAAGAGGGCATGACAAAAAAAGAGGCAGAAGAAGCAATCGAAAAGACAGTTCAGGCTGCAAGGACAGCGAAAAAGGTAGTGCTATGTCTCGGTGAATCCTTCCGTCAGACCGGTGAGGGTGCAAGTAAGACCATTTTGAGAATACCTGAAATTCAGATGGAGCTTCTGAAAAAGGTATCAGCAGTCAATGACAATGTGATTGTTGTACTGTTTGCCGGTCGCCCAATTGAAGTGGCAGAGATTGAATCGCTTGCAAAGTCAGTTCTCTATGTTTGGATGCCAGGAACCGAGGGCGGTGCTGCAATTGCTGATGTCTTATTTGGAAAGGCAGAGCCAACAGGACGACTTGCAATGAGTTTTCCAAATGTTTCTTCTCAGGAGCCGCTTTACTACAATCGTTTTCAGGGAGGCCGTCCAAGAAGACCAGACGAGCCGAAAGCATTCCGCATCGGCTATATTGATACGGAGTATCGTCCACTCCATTCTTTTGGTTATGGACTTTCCTATACAAGCTTTGCCTATTCACCGGTAACGCTGACAAAAAATAAGGATTCCTATACGGCATCGGTCACTGTGACAAACACAGGAGACAGAGAGGGAACGGAGACTGTTCAGATGTATCTTCGCGATGTGAGTGGAAGTGTTGTGCGTCCGCTCAGAGAACTAAAAGGCTTTGAAAAGCTGACATTAAAACAGGGGGAGAGTAGCACGGTATCCTTTGAGATTACTGAAGAAATGCTTTGCTTCTGGCGAATCGATATGACCTATGGCAGTGAGCCAGGTAAGTTTGAGGTCTATATTGGTTCAGACAGCACGACTGAGAACAAAGCATCCTTCTATAAAGAATAAATTTGACGAAATTTGGACGATTCTGGTGGAAAAACAAGGAAAACAATCTAAATTTCTGCAAAAATGGAGAGATTTGGCGGGTAAAAGGCTTCAAATTCCTTCAATACAGAATTAACAATTAAAACATTAGTAAAGTGAATCAACGAAAATGCATAAAAAACGAGGGCTATCAGTGAGTTGGTTTGGATAAAAAATGCAAAAAAAAGCTAGAAAGCCGTTCAAACCTCGAATTTGACAAAAATAAGACAATGTGCTATAAGTATGACAATGCAGTGAACCGGTACACTGCAGGGGGTAACAACAAGACAACGACATCACCGAATATTGAAGGGAGTGAAAGCATTGTTTACAAGAGAAATTCATTTATCTCGGGAAACAGTCCAGGACTTTGTATCAGAAGCAAGCAAGTGTAACTTTGATGTAGATTTAGGATATAACCGTATTGTTGTAGATGCAAAATCAATTATGGGTGTTTTCAGCCTCGATTTGACTAAGAGCTTAACTGTCAGATACCCACTGAAAGATGACCAGTTCGAAGTAGCGTTAAATCGATTTGCGCTGAACTAAATACGAGATACAAACAATAAGCATAGCCGGAAGGTCCGGTCATATAAATGAGAGAGTCACATGGAGCAGTTGTATGTGGCTCTCCTTTTTTGTGTGTAATGTCGAAATATGCGAGGGAATTTGCGTGAAAAAACACCATAAATGGAGTATGATGGAAAAAAGAAAGGAAGGGGATTTATGGTGCAAGGAAAAGAACAAAAACAAAACTGGAGGGAACAGGCGGCAGCTCTTCAAAAGCGCTTAGACTATTATGAGCAGGAGAATGCCAGATTACAGCTTCAAAATGAGGCATTGCATGAAACTGCATGGCAATTGATCCATCGGATACGGACACTCGAAGGAAAAAAATAAGAGAAACTGCAACATTTTGCGAGAAATGAAAAAAAAGGACTAGACGAACCGCCCATTTTGTGAGAAAATAGAAGTGTATGAGGTGTACTATGTTCAGCAGCCTAGTAGACCGAGTATACAGATAGAAGATATGGCATAATTGCTGATCAGCAGTCGGCAGAGCCATAATCAGCACCTTTATAGGTGCAACATACAGAACTGAAAGGAGTTTTTGCAATGGTTATTTCACGTGAAGTTGAAGAGATGTGCGTTGTAAAGCAGGGCGTTCATCATGGTGCTGCTCCAATTCCGGAGGAAGCAAAGTGGGTGCAGGCAAAGGAAGTGAAAGACATTTCTGGTTTCACACACGGAGTCGGCTGGTGTGCTCCTCAGCAGGGCGCATGTAAGCTGTCCCTCAATGTTAAGGAGGGTATCATTCAGGAGGCTCTCGTTGAGACCATCGGATGTTCCGGTATGACTCATTCCGCAGCTATGGCAGCTGAGGTTCTTCCGGGCCTGACTGTTATGGAGGCACTGAATACAGACCTTGTTTGTGATGCAATCAACACCGCTATGAGAGAGCTGTTCTTACAGATCGTTTACGGTCGTTCCCAGAGTGCATTCTCTGAGGATGGACTGGCTGTAGGTGCAGGTCTGGAGGATCTTGGAAAGGGTCTTCGTTCTCAGGTTGGTACAATGTACGGTACTCTTCAGAAGGGACCTCGTTACCTGGAGATGGCAGAGGGCTATGTAACCGGTATCGCTCTGGATGCAGACGATCAGATCATTGGTTATCAGTTCGTAAGCCTTGGAAAGATGACTGACTTCATTAAGAAGGGCGATGATCCGAATACCGCATGGGAGAAGGCAAAGGGTCAGTACGGCCGTGTTGCTGATGCAGTTAAGATCATTGACCCAAGAAAAGAATAATACAGGAGGTAACGAAAATGGCTTTATTTGAGTCCTATGAGAGACGTATTGACCAGATCAATGCGGTTCTGAATAGCTATGGTATCGCTTCTATCGAAGAGGCAGAGAAGATTACAAAGGATGCAGGACTGGATGTATATGCTCAGATTAAGGGTATCCAGCCGATCTGTTTTGAGAATGCTTGCTGGGCTTATACTGTTGGTGCAGCAATCGCAATCAAGAAGGGCTGCCGCAAGGCTGCTGATGCAGCAGCTGCAATCGGCGAGGGTCTTCAGTCCTTCTGTATCCCGGGTTCTGTTGCAGATACTCGTAAGGTAGGTCTTGGACATGGAAACCTTGGCAAGATGCTTCTGGAAGAGGAGACTGAGTGCTTCTGCTTCTTAGCAGGTCATGAGTCCTTCGCAGCAGCTGAGGGTGCTATCGGTATCGCAGAGAAGGCAAACAAGGTTCGTCAGAAGCCTCTTCGCGTTATCTTAAACGGTCTTGGAAAGGACGCTGCTCAGATCATTTCCCGTATCAACGGATTTACATATGTAGAGACTGAGTATGATCCATACAAGAACGAGGTAAAGGAAGTATTCCGCAAGTCCTATTCTGAGGGTCTTCGTGCAAAGGTTAACTGCTACGGTGCAAACAGCGTACCGGAAGGTGTTGCTATCATGTGGAAGGAGAACGTAGACGTTTCCATCACTGGTAACTCCACTAACCCGACTCGTTTCCAGCATCCAGTTGCAGGTACCTACAAGAAGGAGCGTCTTGAGGCTGGTAAGAAGTACTTCTCCGTAGCATCTGGTGGTGGTACAGGACGTACTCTGCATCCAGATAACATGGCAGCAGGTCCGGCTTCCTATGGTATGACCGATACCTTAGGCCGTATGCATTCTGATGCACAGTTCGCAGGTTCCTCTTCCGTTCCGGCTCACGTAGAGATGATGGGTCTGATCGGTGCAGGAAACAACCCGATGGTTGGTATGACTGTAGCTGTAGCTGTTTCCATCGAGGAAGCTGCTAAGGCTGGTAAGTTCTAATTTGATGATATCAGGGTCGAAAAGTCACAAGCTGATCATGCTTGCATGAAAAATTGTGACCTTGAGACCTTCGTGAATATCAAAATGATAAGTAGGAGTAAATCGTCGTAAGTGGCGGTTTACTCCTATTTTGTTTTACAAACTAATCATTTTGTCCGTTTACAGAATCCCCTGAAAGTTTTATAATTTGTTAGAAAGAACAAGAGATGAAAGGAAGTGGGCGTGTGAGCAAACGAAAGAAGATCACTTTGCTTATTGTCATTCTATTACTTGTTGTACTTGCTGGAGCAGCAGCTTTTTATCTGCATTTTTTTGCGAAGTCAGGTCAGACAATTGAGACATTGCAAAAGCTGACAGAGGGAAATGGGTATGAGCTGACAGCAGATTGTTCGATCTCCTTTGATCCGTCTGAGAAGATAAAGCCAGTGACGGATTTGATTCAGGAGCTGTTAAAAACAGAGGAACTTACAGCAAAATTTACGGCGACTGGTGAGAGTGCACAGAAAAATTTAAAGCTTCAGTTAAATGAAGATATGACAGAGAAAAAGAGTGCGCTTACGACGGTTTATTTGGTGGATGGAACATGCTATTTTGGGATAGACTCGATTGTATCAGCACTTGCAAAAGACGAGATTGATAAGAGTCTTCTGTTAAAAGTGGCATATAATGGATGGATTAAGGATCACTGTGTGACAGCAGAACAGCTTACCAAATTACTCTATGACCTTACCGGTGTGACAGTTGAAAATGAACTGAAACTGCCAAGTGGAATGGATGCACTTTTATTTTTGATAGAACCGGAGCATTTGTTTGATCCTAATTTGTGGTCAGCTGTGAAGGTGACCAATCAAAAGAATGGCACGTCTGAGTTTACAATTGATGCCGATTATTTTGCAAAGCTGATTGGAATCAAGTCCGGTCAGATAGAGGCGGATTTTTCATTTTTGGTAGACGAGAATGATAACTATACATTTACGCTGACAGTGGCTGTCTCGGATGATGATGGAAACAAGATTGTAACCGAGATTCATGCATCAGCAAAAAAGCAAGAACAGCAAAATTCGATACAGGCACCACAGCTGCTATTAACAGATGAGCAGATTGAGCAGTTGAAGAGTCTTGCAGAACCGTTTATCAAGAGTGTTACAAAGTAAAAATAGAAAAGGAGACCAATATGTGTACTGCAGCAACCTATAAGACAAAAGATTTCTATATCGGAAGAACCCTAGATTACGAGTCATCCTACGGTGAGGAAGTGACCATCACACCAAGAAACTATGAATTCGCAATGCGCCATAGAGAAAGCTATCAAAATCGTTATGCACTGATTGGAATGGCTCATGTGGCAGGAACGTATCCGCTGTATTATGATGCGATCAATGAAAAGGGACTGGGAATGGCTGGTCTTAATTTTGTCGGCAATGCCTTTTATACAGAGCCGAAGGAAGGAAAGGATAATATAACCCAGTTTGAACTGATTCCATGGATTTTAGGACAGTGTGCGACTGTGAAAGAGGCAAGAGCACTTCTTGAACGCATCTGCATTACCAATACGTCATTCCATGAGTCGATGCCGGTATCGCCTCTTCACTGGATCATTGCCGATGCGGATGAAGCAATTACATTAGAATCGGTTCGCGATGGCATCAAAATTTATGATAATCCGGTTGGTGTATTGACAAACAATCCGCCATTTGACAAGCAGATGGCTGGTTTAAACCGCTACATGGGTCTATCTGCGAAGCAGCCAAAGAATACGTTCGGTGGAAATCATGAGTTGCCACTGGAAGCCTACAGCAGAGGAATGGGTGCACTGGGGCTGCCAGGAGATCTATCTTCCTCATCAAGATTTGCACGTGTCGCTTTCGTCAAGATGAATTCATTTTCAGGTGAGTCAGAGGCGGAGAGTGTGAGTCAGTTTTTCCATATCTTGGGATCAGTAGATCAGCAGAGAGGTTGCTGTGAGGTCAGAGAGGGTGCTTATGAGATCACAATCTATACGTCCTGCTGCAATGCATCAAAGGGAATTTATTATTATACGACCTATGAGAATCATCAGATTACAGCTGTGGATATGCACAGAGAAGATTTGGATGAAAAAAAGTTGATCCACTATCCACTTGTGAGTGGAGAGCAGATCAACTGGCAAAACTAAATAATCATTATGAATGGATCATGGTGCCTTTTATACTAGCATTATGATAATAACATTCGGTCATTGTCAAGCTGTTTTCCGACACCTTCCTTGAAGCGCTCAAGCAGATCATTTACGGTCAGCTTTGAGCGCTCTTCGTTTGCTGCATCGAAAATGATATGTCCGCTGTTCATCATAAAGGTTCGGTTGCCAAGCTCAAGAGCTGACTGCATGTTGTGGGTAATCATCATGCAGGTCAGATGATGTTCAGCAATGATAGATTTGGTCAGGTTCAAAACCTTCTCAGCTGTACCAGGATCAAGTGCAGCTGTGTGCTCGTCAAGAAGTAACAGTTTAGGCGGATTGATTGTCGCCATCACAAGGGTGAGCGCCTGGCGCTGTCCACCAGAGAGAAGACCAACCGGCTGATGCATGCGATCTTCCAGTCCCATGTTGAGTGGGCGAAGCTTCTCACGAAACAGCTCTTTTTCTTTTTTGCTTACATGGGAGAGCCAACCACCCTTTGATCCGGCAAGCGCCATATTCTCCTCGATTGTCATACCAGGAGCTGTGCCGCTCATCGGGTCCTGAAACAGATGGCCAATCTTTTTTGCGCGAATGTAGTCAGGCTGAAGCGTGATGTCCTCGCCGTCTAGGATGATCTGTCCCTCATCTGTATAGAAGGTTCCGCAGATGGCATTGAATAGAGTAGATTTACCGGCACCGTTTGCACCGATAATCGTGACAAAATCACCATCATTTAATTTTAATGATATTTCTG
>CAUCWU010000090.1 GCA_958446555.1 uncultured Lachnospiraceae bacterium
ATAGGATGCAGCAAGTCGCTCTCCGACCTCGCGCATATCCTCGCCTTCCTCGAAGGTATAGCCTTCTAGATCTTCTTCTGTGATACAAATTGGATGATCTGGAATTGGAAGCTTATGCACAATCAGGCTTCTTCCTTTCGCATCGCACACGCTTTCTAGATAGGAAAGACTTTTCTGCGACAGCTCATATTGCGGATCATTTGGATTATCAGTCCAAGCAAGCACAACCTCGCCCGGTCGAAGAAACGCACACACATTGTCTACATGCTCATTGGTCTCATCCTGAAAAATTCCTCTTGGAAGCCACAATACTTTCTTAATTCCGAGAAAACGAGAAAGCTCGGCCTCTATCTGCTCTCTTGAAAGCTTTGGATTTCGTCCGGCACTTAGTAGACAGCTTTCAGTTGTCAACAGTGTTCCTTCTCCATCGCTGTGGATAGAGCCGCCTTCCAATACAAATGGCGAGGCATCATACCAGTCAAAGCCAAATTTTTCAGCAAAAAGAGGTGCAAAGGCGTTGTCATTTTCCCATGAAGCATATAAACCGTCAACTGTTCCGCCCCAAGCATTGAATTCCCAGTTTACAGCTCGCACAATGGAAGTTTCTTTTTCAGAAGACTCTTTTGATTTTACAAAGGTTGGAGCAACATCTCTTGCCCAGGCATCGTCGGTCTTTGCAAAAAATAATTCGATTGAACCCTGCTTCATTATATCGGCACTTGCATCACTTCCAAACAATTTTGCCTGCGCCTTTGGAAGTGTGTTCTTCGTGACAGCGACATAAACGTGTTCACTCTGTGCGATTGCCTTGATGACAGCTGCAAATGCAGTTCCTGCTGCCTCTGCCCCATATCCCCATGAACCTGGTCGCTCTGGCCAGATTAGAATGCAACCTCTGTGCGGCTCAAATTCACCTGGCATGTAAAAGTTATCCGCAAGCGGTGTACTATTTGTAAGTTTCATGCTTCGTATTTCCTCTCTTTATGACAATCTATTTTTGAAGTCAAGATACCCGAATCTTTTTACCGTCTCGATGCTGCCATCCTCATGCAACAGACAAATATCCGGCAGCCCAATTCCGTTAAAGGTATTATTTTTTACCATTGAATAGATCGCCATATCCTCAAACACCAGTCGATCGCCCACATGAATTTCGGTATCGAAGCTGTAATCGCCGATCACATCTCCTGCCAGACAGGTCATAGAAGAAAGTCGATAGGTGTATGACTTTTTGCCTGCCTCGTCTGCCCCTTGAAGCGGTGGACGGTACGGCATCTCAAGCACATCTGGCATATGACATGCTGCTGATGCATCTAAAATTAGAATTGGAAGTCCATTGTCTACAATGTCTTGAACCTCGGTGATCAAATACCCTGCATTTAATGCGATTGCCTCGCCCGGCTCTAAATACACTTCAAGATCATAGGTGGACTTAATTCGCTTAATCAAACGAATCAAGCGCTCAATGTCATACCCTGGTCTTGTAATATGATGGCCGCCGCCAAGATTAAGCCATTTAATTTTAGTAAGATACATTCCAAACGATTTTTCAAAGGCATCAAAGGTGGCCTCCAAGTCGTCGGAATCCTGCTCACAGAGCGTATGAATATGAAGACCCTCGATCTCTTCTGGAAGTTCGTCTGGAAATTTTGCGCGAACGACACCAAGTCGTGAACCCGGTGCGCATGGATCATAAATTGCATGACCTTCCTGAGTGGAATACTCTGGGTTGACGCGCATACCAATGCTGACACGATGTCCATCTTTTGCGCTTTTGTTGTGTTCTTCGATGATGCCCTTATGCTTTTCAAACTGGGCAAAGGAATTGAAAATGATATGATCGCAGATTGTTACGAGTTCTTTCATATCTTCCGTCTTGTAGGCTGGAGCAAAGACATGGTTTTCTTTTTTCATCTCTTCGTGTCCTAGTCTTGCCTCATACAGACCGCTGGCGGTCGTACCACTCAGGTACGACCCAATCAGCGGATAGACACGAAACATAGAAAATGCCTTCTGTGCCAGAAGAATATGGCAGCCTGTCTCTTCTTCTACATGATGCAGACAAGCCAGATTTTCTTTTAGCTTTTTCTCATCGACCACATAGGCCGGTGTCGTTACCGTCTCCCACATGGCTTACTCCACGATCTGTGGATTCTCGTCTACTACCCACGGAAGACCATAGCGATTTAACATGTCCATATATGGATCTGGATCAAACTCCTCTACATTGAATACGCCCGGCTTTTTCCATACCTGATCCATGACAAGAGCGGTTCCGATCATTGCCGGAACACCAGTTGTATAGGAGATTGCCTGAGAACCAACCTCGCGGTAGCACTCCTGGTGATCACATACATTATAAATATAGATGGTCTTTTTCTTGCCATCCTTGATTCCGGTGTAGATACAACCGATGTTGGTCTTTCCAACTGTTCTTGGTCCTAAGGATGCCGGATCTGGAAGTAGAGCCTTTAAGAACTGGATCGGAACAATCTCTTTTCCCTCAAAATTGATTGGGGAAGTAGAAAGCATGCCGACATTTTCCAAACACTTCATATGAGTTAAGTAGCTCTGTCCAAAGGTCATAAAGAAACGAATTCTCTTTACACCTGGAATGTTCTTTGCCAGAGACTCAATCTCCTCGTGATGAAGTAAATACATATCCTTCTCACCAACCTGCGGGAAATCGTATACGCGCTTGATCTCCATCGGCTTTGTCTCTACCCAGTGACCATTCTCCCAGTAGGAACCATTTGCGGAAACCTCTCTTAAGTTGATCTCTGGATTAAAGTTGGTTGCAAATGGATAACCGTGATCACCACCGTTGCAGTCTAAGATATCAATTGTCTCAATCTCATCGAAGTAATGCTTTAATGCATAGGCACTAAATACGCTAGTAACACCTGGGTCAAAGCCAGTTCCAAGAAGAGCTGTCAAACCAGCCTTCTCAAATTTTTCCTTGTAAGCCCACTGCCAAGAATAATCAAAATAAGCGGTAAAGCCCTCTTCCTTGCAGCGCTTCTCGTAGATTGCACGCCATGTCGGATCATCGGTATCCTCTGGCTCATAGTTTGCTGTATCAATATAGTCTACGCCACATGCCAGGCAAGCATCCATAATGGTCAAATCCTGATACGGAAGTGCAACATTTAAAACTGCCTGTGGCTTATAGGAATTGATTAATGCCTTTAACTGCTCCACATCATCTGCATCGACCTGTGCAGTTGTAATCACAGTCTTTGTTGTGCCCTCCAGCTTTTCCTTTAATGCATCGCACTTTGACTTTGTGCGGCTTGCAATACAAAGCTCAGTAAAAGTATCGCTGTTCTGACAGCACTTATGAATTGCAACACTTGCAACTCCACCACATCCGATAACCAATAATCTTCCCATTTTCTTTTTCCTCCTAATATATATTAATACCCATCGTGCAAGCACGATCAGATTTTTGAGTTTTTGACCCTAGTATTTAATTCTCTTCTTCCTCTAACATGTCTTCTACATAGCGCGGAAGCATAAATGCTCCTTTATGCAGATTGGTCGTATAATACCATGTCTTGATCTTTCGCTCGTTCCAGCGAGCTGCATCGAGATCTGTCAATGGATGATATTTTTTTGATGTAAATCCAAACAGCCAGTAGCCAGAAGCACAGGTCGGAATGTGTGCCTGATAGACTCTACTGATTGGGAAGCTATGACTTGCCTTTCTGTGCATTGCACGGCAGGTTTCCTCATCCTCATCGTAAAATGGACTTCCATGCTGGTAAACCATGATGCCGTCTTCTTTTAATGCGCGGTAGCAATTTCCATAAAATTCCTTTGTAAACAGACCTGCCGTATGGCCGAGCGGATCAATTGCATCGTTGATAATCAAATCATACTGATCATTCTTTGAGCGAAGGAAACGAAGTCCGTCTGCATAGAAAACGCGCACACGCGGATCTTCTAGACCTCTTGCATTGTCTGGGAAAAACTGCTTGCAGACATCCACAAACACCTCATCAGGCTCAACCACATCGATCTCTTCAATCTCATTATAATAGGAAAGCTCTCTTGCGACGCCTCCATCTCCACCACCGATTACAAGCACTCGGCGCACATGTGGATGAACTGCCATCGGCACATGGACGATCATCTCATCGTAGACGAACTCATCCTTCTCGGAAAATACAATACTGCCATCAGAACTGATAAAACGGCCAAATTCTTTTGAATCAAATACATCAATTCTCTGAAAATCGGTCTGCTCGCCAAACAACTGCTTTTCTACCTTCACCGACAGTTTTACTTTGTCAGTGTGATATTCTGAAAACCAAAGCTCCATTTTCTTTCCTTCCTTACAATACGTTTAGATATTCTACTGCTGGGTCCTCTGTTCCCTGCATGGAACAACCCTTTTCTTTTGCATACAAAACATACTCGATGATCTCGTCGGTGATCAATTCGCCCGGTGCCAAAATCGGGATTCCCGGCGGATAACACATAACAAACTCAGCACAGATGCGACCAGAAGTCTCACGGATTGGCAGACGCGTTTTTTCAGAATAGAAGGCTGTCTGCGGTGATACAAGTACTTTTGGATTGATATACTCTGTATTTAACATCGTTGCCGGATCTTTTGAGTACAGACGCTTGATATCAGCAAGTGCACCAACCAATCGCTCAATATCCTGAATGCGGTCTCCAATCGAAATATAAGCTAAAATGTTTGCAATATCGCCAAGCTCAATCTGGATATCGTACTCGTCGCGAAGAAGATCATAGACCTCGATTCCGGCAAGGCCGATATCTCTTGTATAAACAGAAAGCTTTGTGACATCGTAATCGTACACGCTTCCTCCGTTGATCAAATCTTTGCCGTATGCATAGTAACCGCCGATTGCGTTGATCTCATCTCTCGCATACTCAGCCATTTTGGCAACCTTTGCAAAAGATTCCTTTCCGCGAAGTGCAAGATTTCTTCTGGAAATATCAAGACTTGACATCAAAAGATAGGATGCACTTGTTGTCTGTGTCAAATTAATAATCTGGCTGACATACTCCCAGTTTACATTCTTTCCAGTTAACAGAAGGGAACTCTGTGTTAAGCTTCCACCAGATTTATGCATGGAAACTGACGCCATATCGGCTCCTGCATCCATCGCGCAGACTGGAAGATTTTCTCCAAAATACAGGTGGGTTCCATGAGCCTCATCGACTAGTACCTTCATGCCATGCGCATGGGCAACCTTTACAATTGAGCGAAGATCGGAGCAGATTCCATAGTAGGTCGGATTATTAACCAAAACGGCAACTGCCTTTGGATGCTCAATGATTGCTTTTTCTACCTCACTCACCTGCATGCCAAGTGAGATTCCCAATCGGTTATCCACCTCTGGATTGACATAAACCGGGATTGCTCCACACAAGACAAGTGCATTGATGACACTCTTGTGGACATTTCTTGGAAGGATGATCTCATCGCCTGCCTTACAGACGGAAAGCACCATTCCCTGAACGGATGAGGTTGTTCCACCAACCATGAAAAAAGCATGATCAGCTCGAAATGCCTCGGCCGCCAGTTCCTCTGCCTCTTTTATAACCGAAACTGGATGGCACAGATTGTCTAGTGGCTTCATCGAATTGACATCGAGGCTGACACACTTCTCACCAAGAAGCTCCACAAGCTCTGGGTTTCCGCGCCCTCTTTTGTGTCCCGGAACGTCAAACGGAACCACTCTTCGTTTCTTTAACTTTTCAAGCGCCTCATAGACTGGCGCACGCATTTGTCCTTTTTCCATTCGCTTTTTGTCCTCTCGATTTGCTAGCCTGTATTCCGCTATTTTTATTAAAGTGATACCCACGAATTGCTCCGATGCTTCGCATCTTTCGCAATTCTACAGACATTCGTATTCGCTGATTTGCTACGCAAATCGCTGCATCCTCATGTTTTTACGGGTTTCAAGGTCACAAGCTTATTCATGCAAGCATGATCAGCTTGTGACTTTTCGACCCTAGTATCACATAAAAAAGGAACAGGCGAAATCACCTGTTCCTAAGAGTCCTATGTATCGTTTTTTCGCACGCATGCTTTTGCCCAGGTGTGCATCCGATTATTATTGACCGTTTCACAAGTGATCTTTTGACTGGATGAGCACACCAATGTGCCATGTCCTGTCAACCTTATAAAATTTGAGTTCCAAACTCTATCAATAATGCGGCTAAAAACCGCTCTCGGCAGCTGCCCCGCCTGTCCGTATGGGCTTAATCATTGTCTGTAGTTCTCTTTCGACAGTGATAGGCATGCGCAATAAAACACGCTCTTTATATTATAGCACGTTTGTGGTGGAAATGCAATTATTTTTCTTTTAAAAGCTTGAATATGTCTACATACAAAACTCCACTCACCACTTACAGCCTCAAATGATTCTCCTCCCTATTCCTTTGGCATACATATCAAAGCGATAATCTAGGTAAAATAAAGGTTTCTAATTTAAAATTCTGTTTTTTTATAAAATCTTTCCCTGATCGACGAGTCCACTTAATGTGCGAAGTGTCTCTTCCATCGGTGTGGACTCATCATAGCGATGACAATAATACAGATCCAGATAGTCCATCTGCAGATTTTTCAAGGAACGATCAATATTTTCTACGATATGCTTTCTAGAAAGGCCGCGCTCATTTGCCTTGTCTCCTGTCGGAAAATAGACCTTGCTTGAGACAACTAAACTGCTTCTTCGATAATCCTTTAGTACACGACCAAGAAACTTTTCTGCCTCTCCACCACTGTAAGCATCTGCACAGTCAAAAAAGTTGACACCCTTCTCATATGCATAGCGAATCGTTTCTTCTGCTGTTGCCACTTTGTCTGCACCTGCAAGATCTGTCATCCAGCTTCCCACTGCAATCTCACTTACCTTCAAACCTGATTTTCCCACGTTGCGATACTTCATTTGACTCTCCTCCACTCTCATTAATTTCACTCTCAATGCCAAAGCGATTCTTTTGTTTGCGGCATTATGTATCTTAGCCAAATTCGCTTTGATATTCTGCGTTTACTATAGAGCTTCAAGTGTACTTGAAGTCAAGGGCTTTTTATAGGGAATCGCAAGAAAATATTTTTATAATTTTTGCGAGATCTCGGCTGCAAAATTGTAAACTATATTGTCACCGTCTTTCCTGCTAGAAGTTCATACTCACCTCCGCGATAAATCAGTGTACCACCATCGCAGTCGGCTGTCACTGACAGAACTTTTCCGTCGAATACTAGGTGAACCGATCCGTTTTCAACTGGAACGATGCAATCAAAATTTCCTAAAAGCTCGATGTCTGGTGCGACACGAAACTGCTTGTAGCCGACCTCGGTTGGCTCCACTCCTAGGAAATATTTGCCTAGCAGATAAATTGGACTTGCGCCCCACGCATGGCAAAGACTCTTTCCATATGGATCGTCATACATCGCATACTTGTCGTTTCCTGTCTCGTTTGGATCGTAGGTTTCCCAGATGGTAGCTGCTCCTTCGTCAAGAATTGCACCCCAATATTCCTTCAAGCGGTGAAGCACCTCTTTCTTCTTGCCCAACTTGCATAATGCCTCAAGCTCATAGAATTTAAAATACGGAGTTGTAATCTGTGTGATTGCATCATTTGTGATGACAGACTCATAGATCTGCGCACAACGCTTTTCGTCTGCAATGTCAAAGAGAATCGCAAACAAATTGGCATGGCGTGTCACATGACGTTTTCCGGATGCGAAACTGTCAATATAGGCTTTCTTTTCCTCATCCCAGAAAAATTGCTCAATTTGTTCTCTCAAGTTTTGTTCTTTCTTTGCATAGTCGATCTGGCAATCGGATTTTTCTTTCTGTACCAAGTCACCTTTTAAAGCCATCAATTTCTGAAGCTTTCCCATTGTGCGATAGCACATAGCAAGAAGCATCTGCTCAGCACAAAGTGCACCCGTCTTATCCATCTCTGACCAATCGATAAAGATCCAGTCACCTGATCGTCCGATGATAAAGCCATGTTCATCAAGCTGTCCGTCCAAAAATCCCATCATTGTCACCATCTTTGGCCAGATCATCTGAGCAAATTCGGTATCACCGCTGATTTTGTAGTAGCTGTCGATACTCATAATCCAGTACATTGAATAATCCAAAATCGTATTGATCTGCTGACGCACTGGATCGTTTCCACGAAGTCCCCAAATGGTTCTCTTTGTGATTTCATTATCGAAAAATAGATACGGAT
>CAUCWU010000091.1 GCA_958446555.1 uncultured Lachnospiraceae bacterium
CATCAAGAAGACAAAACGGTGACGGCTTCAAATTTTGGATTGCAAACATTAACGCAATTGCAGTCAGCGCCTTTTCTCCTCCGGAAAGCTGCATCATATTTTGAAGCTTCTTTCCCGGTGGCTGGGAGATGATGCGAATGCCTGCTTCGATGACATCCTCATCCTCGACCAGTTCTAGCGTTCCTTTTCCGCCTCCAAACAGTTCCTTGAAGACGCGGTCAAACTCGACACGAATCTCCTCGAATTTTTCCTTAAACTGCTTTCTCATGCCCTCGTCAAGCTCTTCGATGATCTTTTCTGACTCGATTAAGTCTTCGTACTGAGCTTTCATGAACGTATAGCGCTCGGACACTTCCTTAAACTCGTCAATCGCGCTGACGTTGACATTTCCAAGTGAGCGGATGCTCTTTTTTAACTCGTTAATGTGTTCTTTTAATTCTGATAACGGCCTTTCGCTCTTTGCCGACGATTTTGCATCGCTTGGGCGAAGCTCATACTCTTCCCAAAGATACTCTGTCAATTCATCGAGGCGATCTTCAATCTTTTCTTTTTGATTGTTCATACGAAGAAGATCTCTGTCAAGAGCAGACAGCCTTGTGGACAACTCCTCTCTCTTTGCAAAGAAGCCCTTTAAGGATTCGTTTACGAGGTTTCTTCTCTCGCTGACAGCTGACAGTTCTTCTTCCTTTTTCTTTTGATCCTGCAAAAGTGCCTCAATTTGCTCTCTTACCTCATTAATCTCGGCTATCTTTTGTGAAACGGTATCCTCACACTCGGATAAGGTCTTTGCAAGCTCGTCCTGCTCAAGTGCTCTTCTCTCAAGCTCTTTTGTGATACGGCTGATATTTTCTAAGATAAACTGCTCCTGCTGGTCAAGCTGAACCTTCTTTGCGCCAAGATCAGCAATCTCTTTTGTCAGTTCATCTCTTCTTTGGATCATCTGATCGACATAGCTTTGATTGCGATCAGCACTGTCTTTGGACTCATCTCCAGCCGACTCAAGCTCTTTGATGGAGCTTGCCACTTCATCGTAGCTTTTTTTGATTCGCTCTAGCTTTCCTTCCTGCAAAATGAGTTCGTTGTTTAGATGCTCGCGCCCCTTTACAATCTCATCGACACGCTGGTTGGCTTCTCTCATGCGAAGTCGACTTTCCGTCTCTTTTAGCGTCAGTGTTTGAATCTCACTTTGATGCTTTTGAAGCTGGGACGTAAGTGTTGCCACCTTCTTTTGCGCTTCCTCAAACTGAGATGACAGTGTCTCTAACTGCTCTTTTTCTTTTTTGATCTTGGACTCAAGCTCCTCAAGCTCTCGATTTCGACCGAGAAGGTTACTGCTGTTTTTAAAGGCACCACCCGTCATTGAACCGCCCGGATTTAATAACTCGCCCTCAAGCGTGACAATTCGAAGGCTTCTTCGAAACTTTGCAGAAACCTTTAATCCATGGTCAATCGTATCGACAACGACAATTCTTCCTAACAAAAACTGAACCAATTTTTTATAAGTAGCTTCTGTCTGAACAAGGCTACTTGCCAGTCCAATGACACCTGGCTCTTTTAATGCATCCTTCTGTGCAAATTCATCGCGCACTGTAATTGCATCAAGAGGAAGGAAGGTAGCTCGTCCAAAGCGTCCCTGCTTTAAGTACTCAATCAAGCGTTTTGCCGTCTGTTCGGTATCAGTAACCACATTTTGGATGGCACCGCCAAGAGCAGTTTCAATCGCTGTCTCGTAGCGCTTTTCTACATGAATCAAATCGGCCACAACACCGTGAATACCAGGATTTTGATGCTTCACCTCCATGATTTTTCGGATGCTGTTTCCATAACCCTCATAGCGCTCAGCCAAATTTCGAAGAGATTCAGCCCTTGTCACAGAAACCTGATGCAGACGACGTTTTTCGTAGTAGTCGTTTTGCAATCTTTCCTGTGTTTTTCGCTCTTTTTCAAGTAGCGTGACTTCCTCTGTCTGCTTTTTTACAAGCTCTGCCTTTTTCTGTGAAATGCTCTGATAATCCACTTCGCTTTCTTTGGCTTTTTTTTGCCAAATTGACTCATCGGTCTTACTCTCTAAGAGCTTTCGATTCATCTGAGCCTGCTCGGTCTTTGCCTGCTCAAGAAGCGTCTGATATTTTTGTAACTCACCCACAAACGAGGACTTTTCATTTAACAGAGAAATCATCTTTCCCTGATCGTCCTTTAATGCCTGCTGATAGGAGGCAAGTCCGTCCTGCACTTGAAGCAGCACACTCTCGGCGCCGTCTCGTTTTGCTGTGATATCGTAGTTTTCACGGCTGCACTCCTGGCGCTTTCTTTGCTCTTCATTTAGCTGGGCAGTGTACTCATCTCGCTCACTCTTTAACACACTGATACGCTCAGATGTATGTGTGCGCCTTAGCGTTTCTGTGTTAATCTGTTCCTTTAACACATTAATGCCACCCTCTTTTTCTTGGCGATCACTTTGACAGGCACTAATTTCATCACGCAGTGTTGCAATTTGCTCTTCTAACTGATGAAAGCTATCTTGCTTTCTCTCATACTTTGCTTTTAATGCCTCGCTGCTTCGATTGGTATCCTCATAATCTCTTGTCGTGATTGACAGATTTTTCTCAACAGTCGAAAGCTCGCTTTCTAGCTTGTTACTCTCTACCACATAGGCATCGATATCGTACTGCTTTAACTCATCGCGAAGCTTTAAATATTCCTTGGCTGCCGTCGCCTGTCTCTCTAGCGGTCCTACCTGTCTGGAAAGCTCTGACATAATATCATTTAGACGAACCATGTTGGCCTGCTCGCTCTCTAGCTTCTTTTTCGCGGCTGCCTTTCTTCTCTTGAACTTTACAATTCCAGCTGCCTCATCGAAAAGCTCACGGCGATCCTCCGGCTTTCCGCTTAGGATTTTGTCGATCTGACCCTGTCCGATAATGGAGTATCCTTCTTTTCCAATACCTGTATCATAGAAAAGCTCCGTGACATCCTTTAATCGGCACTGGGTTCCATTTAGTCTATACTCACTCTCACCAGATCGGTAAATGCGTCTGGAGACCGTCACCTCATTGTAATCCAAGTTTAAATGTCGGTCTGCATTGTCAAATGTGATCGACACACTGGCATAGCCCTGCGGCTTTCGGTTCTCTGTGCCAGAAAAGATGACGTCCTGCATATTGGCACCACGAAGCTGTTTGGAGCTTTGCTCTCCAAGCACCCAGCGCACTGCGTCTGCGACGTTACTCTTTCCACTTCCGTTTGGCCCGACAATACAGGTGATTCCATTGTGAAACTCAAACAGCGTCTTGTTTGCAAATGACTTAAAGCCCTGCACCTCAATACTTTTTAAATACATAAAAGATTATTCTCATTTCTAAAATTATGATGTCTAGATCAGACATTTTTCTTTTGGAGCATCAGAATCGTCTCATAGGCTGCCAGCTGCTGGGCACCCTTCTTGGTATGACCCACACCGACTCCAAATGCCTTCTCTCCGATCTTTGCCTGCATACGAAACTTTTTGTCATGATCCGGACCTTCTTCTGCAAGAAGCTCATAGGACAATGGTTCATTAAAGTCTCTCTGCACAATCTCCTGAAGGATAGTTTTGCTATCATAAAAGAGCTTTTTATTTTCCAGATCGTTCAATACAAAACGAACAATAAATTCTTTTGCATTAGCAAATCCACCATCCAGATAAATGGCTCCAATCAGTGCCTCCATCGCGTCAGATGTAATGGATGCGCGAAGACGTCCTCCGGTTGAGTCCTCTCCATTTCCTAGGCGAAGATATTTTCCAAGTGAAATCGCCTCTGCACACATCGCAAGTGACTGCTCACAGACAATGCTTGCGCGAAGCTTGGTCAGCTCACCCTCCGGATACTCCTTATAATTGTGAAACAAATAGTCACTAGACACGAGCTCCAATACGGCATCCCCCAAAAATTCCAGACGCTCATTGTCATGTCTTTTTCCTGCATAGTGCTCATGTGCATATGAGCTGTGCGTCAGTGCAAGCTCTAACAGCTTCGGATCACGAAAAGTATATCCGACTGTTTTTTCTAGTTCGCTCATAATTCCTCCTCTTAAAACACAGAGCCGCAAGGTCGTCCCTCGCAGCTCATGTACCGTTTTTTCTTTTTACGCCATTGTATCGTTAATCAATTCGTACACATCGCCAACGGTTGCCAGATTTTTGTCCTCAAGCTCCTCCTGCGGAACGGTGATTCCAAGCTCATCCTCGATTCCCATGATGATCTCAACCGCATCAAGTGAATCTGCTCCGAGATCCTCAAGCAATCTCGTATCCATTGTGATTTCGTCCTCCTCGACGTCTAAAACCTCGGCAATAATTTTCTGCAGTGTTTCAAATTCCATACAAGCCACCCTTTCTTAATACCTTATTTATTTGTTAAATTTTTGTTTGATTTTTCTTACACACTCAGACTTTTTTCTATCTTTGCGGCAATATCTGCCTCAGTAAAGGAGACGCACTGTTCAATTGCAGTCGTCACTTCCTTCGCTTTCGAACTTCCATGAGCCTTTACGACAAGACCCTTTAATCCAAGAAGCGGTGCTCCACCGTACTCGCTGGCATCAAATTTTTTGACTACGCCTTTCAATGAAGGCTTCGCGAGAAGACCACCAATCTTTCCTGCTGTCGTGGACATCATCGCATTCTTGATCTCTTTGATCAGCGCCTTTCCAACGCCCTCATACAGCTTTAAAATGACATTTCCAACAAATGCCTCACAAACCAATACATCGCACGGACCATAAGGGATCTCTCTTGCCTCAACATTTCCGATAAAATTGATATCTGAACATGCCTTTAATAACGGATAGGTTTCCTTTACAAGTGCATTTCCCTTCTCCTCCTCAGCACCAATGTTGACAAGGCCAACTCGAGGATTCTTGATGCCCATCGCATTCTCTGCATAGATCGAACCCATCTTGGCAAACTGTACCAGCTGCTCTGCACGCGCATCGACATTTGCACCACAGTCTACAAGAAGCATAGCTCCGTTTACCGTCGGAATGACCGGCGCTAATGGGGCTCTTTTTACGCCCTTGATCTTTCCAGCAATCAGCTGACCACCGACAAGCACAGCTCCTGTACTTCCGCAGGAAACAAATGCATCTGCCTTTTGCTCCTTTACAAGCTTTAATCCGACAACGAGTGAGGAATCCTTCTTTGTGCGGACAGATTCAACTGGCGGTGCACCAGGCTCGATTACCTCAGATGCCGGCACGATCGCAAGTCTTGACTTGTCGTACGTCAGTCCCTCAAGTGCTTTATTTAACTCATCCGGACGACCAGTTAAAAGCACCTTTATGTTGCTGTTTTTATTAACGGCATCTACCGCACCCTGCACCATACAGGCAGGAGCGTTATCGCCTCCCATACCATCTACTGCTACTGTAATCATTCTTTTTCTTCCATTCTCGTTAATTCACAGGGGAGTTTTTCGTCCCAGTATCATGATATACGATTCTGACAGAGAAATCAACTATTTTTTATGATACCAGGGTCAAAAGCTCCAAAAGCCGTTCGTGCTTGCACTAAAGGCTTTGAGCTTGGGACCCGCAAAAAAAGAGGCATACAGTCCGAAAACTGTATGCCCCCTCAATTTTAAAATTAGTCCTCAACAGAAACGATCTCTCTCTTGTTGTAAGAACCACAAGCCTTGCAAACTCTATGCGGCATCATAAGAGCACCACACTTGCTGCACTTTACCAGATTGACAGCGCCCATCTTCCAGTTTGCTCTACGCTTATCTCTTCTAGCCTTAGAAGTTTTATTCTTTGGACAAATAGACATGTTTTTACACCTCCTTTAACATTAAAGCTTCACAGCCTGCCATACACATCCTGGCAGGCAGGATGTGACTACTGTATCAGGAATCCGTGCGATTATTCTTGGCGAATATATCACGGATAATTGACATTCTGGGATCTAATTCTGTCCGGTCGCAATTACAGGTCTGGTGATTTAAGTTTACTCCGCACTTTGGGCAAACACCCTTGCAGTCCTCCTTGCAGAGAACCTTGTCCGGAATATCCGTCATCATCTCGTCCCAAACCATACCATCTACGTCCAGATGATACCCGTCAATGTAGGATTGCTCATCCAACTGTGCGATACGCTCCTGAGCAGACGCATTGGCATCTACGTCTCTGGTAAAATCCAAATCCATCGGTACCCTTACGCTTTCCAGACAGCGGTCACATGGCATCTCAAGAACAAGAGATACCTTAGCCGTTATCGCAATCTTCCTGTCTCCCTCATGTGTAAGCCTCAGCTCAACTGGCTGCTTACTGACAATCGGATACTTCTTACGCTTCCAATTGACTTCTGACATCTCAAGGGGAACCTCGTATGTCTTTGTAAGTCCATCGGCAGCAAAAAGCTCAGACATGTTAATTACCATAGCAGACCTCCTCACAGGCTGAACCTGTGTCAAGTATTTTTACATGACACTTCGCACACACTCGTACATTATATAGTTTTCACTATCATTTGTCAACTGTTTTTTGTTTTTTTTTACGATACAGGGACAAAAAGTCATAAATCCGATGTAAGCTTGCTTACAAGAGGATTTTTGACTTTTTGATCTTAATATTACATATTCTGAGCCTGAACAGCGGTGATTGCAACAACACCTACGATGTCATCTGCAAAGCATCCTCTGGACAGATCGTTTACAGGAGCGCCGATACCCTGAGTAACCGGACCGTATGCCTCTGCCTTTGCCAGTCTCTGAACTAACTTGTAACCGATGTTTCCTGCATCCAGGTTCGGGAAGATTAAAACATTTGCATGTCCTGCAACTGTGCTCTCTGGAGCCTTAGAAGCTGCTACAGACGGAACTAATGCTGCATCTAACTGAAGCTCGCCATCAACGTCAAGATCCGGATACTGCTCCTTTGCAATCTTGGTAGCCTCTACAACCTTTGTTACAAGGTCATGCTTTGCGCTTCCCTTTGTGGAGTGAGACAGCATAGCAACCTTTGCCTTCTTACCAGTTAACTGCTCGAAGGACTCTGCAGAAGATGCTGCGATTGCTGCTAACTCTTCCGGATTCGGATCCTGATTCAGACCACAGTCACCAAATACAAATACGCCATCCTCGCCATACTCGCAGTTCGGAACGATCATTAAGAAGAATGCGGAAACTAACTTGCAGCCCGGCTTTGTCTTGATGATCTGCAGACACGGACGAAGTGTGTTAGCGGTAGAGTGGCATGCACCAGATACCATACCATCAGCATCACCAGCCTTGATCATCAGACAGCCATAGTATGCATAATCAGACAGAGCCTGCTTTCTTGCCTCTTCCTTGGTCAAACCCTTCTTCTTTCTTAACTCAACGAACAGATCCAGATATTCCTCAGTCTTCTCATATGTAGCTGGGTCGATGATGGTAGCGCCAGTTACGTCATAGCCCTTGCCATACTTCTCAACCTCTTCCGGGCTTCCCAGAATGATCAGGTTTGCAATGCCTTCCTTTAAGATCTTCTCTGCTGCCTCCCAAGTTCTGGTGTCCATAGACTCTGGCAGAATAATTGTCTTCTTATCAGCCTTTGCTTTTGCCTTAATCTCATCAATAAATCCCATGATATTTAAAATCTCCTTTCATTCTTTGGACGCGCAATGCGTCGTCCCTCTTTTACCAATTATAGTACAATCCTTTTCGTTAGGCAAGACAGGATTTTCCATATTTTTGTTTCTTTTACGGTACAAAAAGGTGGTAATTAAAGTTACTTTGTCATATACTGTTTATGATGCCGAATATTTTTAGAATTGCTAAGTTCTCAGTAACGGAGCAATTCATAGGCATTAATTAATTTAAAAAAATAATCCCAGAAAGGGCTATTTTATTTTTATTAAGACAGTTGGAATTATTGCAGAATACAATCCATTTCACAAGGGCCATGCCTACCATATTCAAGAAGCCAAAAAAGCTTCTGGGGCTGACTTTGCAATTGTTGCAATGAGTGGAAATTTTGTCCAGCGCGGCGGCCCTGCCATCATTGATAAATACACAAGAACCAAAATGGCACTTTTAGGTGGAGCCGATGTCGTCTTGGAGCTGCCTGTTCCGTTTGCAACTGCTGCCGCCCCAATTTTTGCGAAGGCTGGTGTCGAACTTTTTAACCATCTTGGCTGTGTGGATGCACTGTGCTTTGGAAGTGAATCTGGCGACATTAATTCGCTTTGTTTTGCTGCTCGC
>CAUCWU010000092.1 GCA_958446555.1 uncultured Lachnospiraceae bacterium
ATGATGGTCTTGTTATGTCTGACTGGTGGGCAAAAGGAAACGAAGAAGGCAAAGAAAGCAGCAAACAGGAAATGGCGGCGATGATTCGCAGCCAAAACGATTTGTATATGGTGACGGATGATTCACTTACGAATACCAATCACGATAATTTGCCTGAGGCACTTTCAGAAGACGCGCCTGTGAAGAGTAAGCTTACAATAGGAGAACTGCAAAGAAGTGCGATGAATATCTGTAAGGTACTTATAAGAATGCCTGTAATGGAAAAACTTGCAAAAAATAAAAAACTCGCAAAAAATGAACAAAAATAGTCCGGTTATTTTGATTCAGTGAAAGGATACACAATGGAACTTGAAAATTATATCAAAGAAAATTGGGACAAAACAGCCAGACTGGCAAGAGAAGACGACAATGGAAACATTGGACTTCCGTATCGGTATTTTGTGCCGAGCATAGAGGGCGGCTTTTGCAACCTATTTTATTGGGACAGCTTTTTTACGGCACAGGGAATGTTCGTACATGGAAAGGAAGAACTCGTTAAGAGCACCGTGGATGACATGCTCTATCTGATTGACTGTTATGGTTACATGCCAAATGGAAATGCTGGTGTGCTGATGGGGCGCTCACAGCCACCGTTTCTGTGTGAACTTGTTTTCCAACTCTACCAGATCTACAAAGATCCAGTGTGGCTGCGTTCTGCTTATGATAGCTTAAAAAAAGAATATCAGTTTTGGATGAGGGAGCGAAGCCTTCCATGTGGTCTAAACCGATATGGTTTTTTTGTGACACCAGAAAATACCGATATGGGAATTGAAGTGTCAAAGCGGCTTTCGGGACTCGATTTTTCAGGCTTTACGAGAGAAAAAATAGCAGAAAATATTATGGCAGATGCAGAGAGTGGCTGGGATTTTTCGCCGCGATGTGAGATGCATCAGATAGAATGTGCTTATGTGGATTTAAACAGCATTTTGTATCGAAATGAAATGAATATGGCCTATTTTGCAGAGGTACTTGGAAAAAAGGAAGAAAAAGAGTGGAAACAGGCAGCATTGCTTCGCAGACAGCGAATGGAACAGTATCTGTTTGACGGAAATGTATATTTAGACTATAATGTGGTTCGACAGGAACATAGTCCGATTTTTTCAGTAGCATCCTTTTATCCACTCTGGGCAGGTGTGGCGACGACGGAACAGGCAAAAAAGACCGTCGAAAATTTGCATCGTCTGGAATATCCATATGGAATTAGTACTTGCGAGAAAGGCGTTCGCAAGACCCCGTATCAGTGGGATTATCCAAACGGCTGGGCACCACTTCAATACATAATGGTTCATGCGCTTGAGCGGTATGGCTACCGGGAGGATGCAAAACGAATTGCGCATAAATACATAGATGCGATGGAACGGATCTTTGCACAGACTGGTACACTTTGGGAAAAATACAATGTGACGAATGGTTCCTTGAATGTAACGAATGAATATCATATGCCGCCGATGCTTGGATGGACAGCTGGTGTCTATGTTGATTTCAAGGAGTACGTAAAGAAATTAGAGATGGATGAAATCGAATAAAAAAGTGAAAACAATTAAAGCAAGGGCAGCGTAAAAACATAGGAGGCAGTTATGGAGCAGGCTTATACAAACATTACGGATCAGATGATTCGCTTGGTGCAGGACGGACAGCTGAAGGATCGTTCATTATGGCAGCTTGCAGCAAAACAGTTTAAAGGAACGCCAGATGATGTGGATCTGGGTTGGCGAGGTGAGTATTGGGGAAAGCTGATGCGCGGTGCTTGCCAGACGTGGCAATACACAAAGGATGAAGAACTATATCAGATTTTGCAGGAGTCCGTATTGGATCTGTTAAGTGCACAGGACGAGGAAGGCCGGATTTCTACTTACAGTAAGGCAGCAGAATTTCAAGGCTGGGATCTGTGGTGTCGAAAATATGTCCTGCTTGGCCTGCTTCATTTTGAAGAAATTTGCAGGGATGAAAAGCAAAAAGAACGCATATTAGAAACCGCAGGAAGGCATCTTGATGCGATTATTGCGCACATTGGACCAGAAAAAGGACAAAAAAATATTACCGAGACGTCTGATCACTGGCTTGGCATCAACTCAAGCTCCATTCTGGAACCGGTAGTACGTCTTTACCAAAAAGATCCCAAGCCACAATATCTTAAATTTGCGGAGTATATTGTAGAGACGGGCGGTGCAAAAGGCTTTTCTATTTTTGAAGCTGCGTATGAAGATAAACTATTTCCGTACCAGTATCCAGTTGTAAAAGCATATGAGCTGATGTCCAGCTTTGAGGGACTTCTTGTCTATGCGCAGGTAACGCATAATGAAAAATGGAGGCAGGCTGTAATTCGGTTTACAAATCGTCTTTTGGAGTCAGAGGCAACAATTGTGGGCGGCTCTGGTTGTCATCATGAGCTGTTTAATCATTCAACGCTGATGCAGACAAATACCCAGTACGATGGACTGATGCTGGAAACTTGTGTCACGGTTACATGGATGAAATTAATGTACCGTGTATATGAGGAAACAGGAGAGATGCGGTATTTAGAAGAGCTTGAGCGCGCCGCATTTAATGCGCTTTACGGTGCAGTCAATACACAAGGGAGTACCTGCGGACCGGAGACAACATTTGATGAAGTGATTTATCGTCAGGTTTATGATTACGCAACGAAACAGCGAAACGGTATCGGTCAGATTTTTGACAGCTACAGTCCACTTCGCTCTGGAATTCGTGGACGTGCAGTTGGCGGGTTTAAAAGCATGGAAGATGGTACAGCGTATTGTGGCTGCTGCATTGCAATTGGTGCGGCCGGTACGGCATTGGTGCCAGTTGCGGCCGCAAGAGAAATTGAAAATGGAATTGAGATTGGCATGTATTTGCCGGGGCGTATTCGCGCAAATGTAAGCGATACCGCGGTGTCACTTCTCACTCAGACAAGATATCCGTCAGATGGAGCAATTTCCATTGCTGTAAATCCAGAGAAGGAGATTGAATTTGATTTGTCTCTTCGCATTCCTTCCTTTGTAGAAACGGTGCAGATTCTAGTGAATGGTGAAGTACAGAAGCTGCCAGAGAAGGCAGCAGGTACCTTTGTCCACCTGAAGCGTGTATGGAAGGCAGGAGACCAGATCACGATTTCAATGAAGTGGAGTCTGCGACTGGTAACTGGAATGGAAAATCCAGAAGATCCAGCTAGCAGCAAACAAGTGGCTGTTTTATACGGTGCGCTTGCATTGGCACGAGATAAGAGACTTGGAGAAGAAGGAACGCCAGTCGATTTGAAAGAGGACACATTTACCGCACAAAAGGTATCCATATCGCTTCCAAATCAGTGTGCATTTCGCATTCAGACAAACCAATCGGAATTTTTCATGATCGATTATGCATCTGCCGGAAAGACATGGCGCAGAGATTCCGAGATGGAAGTGTGGATGCCGCTTTACTGCTCACTATAGAAACAATAGGAGCCAGCCTTTACGCTATGGCAAACACCATCAATTATAATATCAGCATCAACCGGTACCGTAATTTCATAACGCCACTCATCATCCTCTTTTGTCCAGAAGGAGCTGATATGGCCGTGACGAGTATCTAACTCGGCGCGTAGCCAGTCAAGACGGGTATCTGGATGAGGCGCGATTGTAACTTTTGCGTAGCCTGGTGCATCCTCGCGTGTAAGAATACCGGCGGCAGTACCATATACCCAGTCGGCAACGGAGCCGTATGCATAATGGTTGTAGGAATTCATATCCTTGCTCCAGAAATTGCCGTCTTCCATAATACCATCCCAGTGCTCCCAGATCGTGGTAGCGCCCTTTGTAACCGGATACAGCCAGGACGGATATTTGGTGCGAAGAAGCAGATCCCATGCCAGATCGGTGTGGCCATAGTCACTTAATACATGTAACAGATATGGAGTGCCGACAAATCCAGTCTGAAGCTTTGTGCCGCAAGTGCGTACCATGTCGGCTAACTGGTCGGCTGCTGCCTGACAATTCTTTGCCAGCTTAAAGTGAGCAGCCAATACGCATTCTGTCTGTGTATTGTAAGTCGGCCAGGTTTCCTGAAAGGTGCGAACAATATTGGCGTAAAGTTCTTTTAGCTCACTTACATCTTCGCCTAATACCGTTCCGGCTTTGATAACCAGACTGGTTGAGTAAGCATAAAAGGCAGAGGCAATAAGATCTTCGTTGCTGGAACCCTTATAGCTGCCAGATGGTGCATCAAGACCTAGCCAGTCACCATAGTGGGTGCCGCCTGTCCACAAATATTAGGTTGTGGTCGTAGTTGTGATATAGGAAATCCATTTTTTCATGCTCTTGTATTGATTGCGCAGAATTTGTGGATTGCCAAAAGTCAGATAAACCTGCCATGGGCAAACCGTTACCGCATCGCCCCATGCGCTGCTAGCCTGCGGACTCTGAAGAAGATCTGGAATGACATGGCCTACATAGCCATCTTCGTGTTGGTCCGCAGCCAAATCGGCTAACCATTTGGTGAAGAATTTTTCGGCATCGTAATTTAAGCAGGCGGTTCGGACAAATACCTGTGCATCACCAGTCCAACCAAGACGTTCATCACGCTGCGGGCAGTCGGTTGGTACGTCTAAGAAATTATCCTTCTGCCCCCAGATAATATTGGAGAACAGCTGATTTAATAATGGATTTGAGCTGCTTAAAAATCCAGTTCGCTTCATTTCAGAGTGAACGGCAATCGCTGTAAAGTTTTCTGGCTTTGCGGCTTCGGTGCCACCCGGAAAAGCATTGACACGAATATAACGGAAACCATAAAAAGTAAGCTCTGGATGCCAAGTTTGTACACCGTCCTTACAGATATAGTGGTATTGCGCTTTTGCACCACGATAATTTTCAGTATAGAAATTGCCTTCCTTATCCATTACCTCTGCAAAGGAAAGATCTACGCAGTCGCCAGCCTTTGCATCTACAGATAATTCCACATATCCGGTCAGATTTTGACCAAAATCAAGCACGATTTCACCCTTTGGTGTAACAAAACGATTCTTTACGGCAAGGCGTTCCTGCTCGTGAACCTCCTCGCCCTGTTGTGGAATCAAGGTATCAGTCGGGCCATCAAAAACAAGAACCGATTGATCAAAGTGAGGTAGCTTTGTCGCATCATAGATTTCACCATCATAAATTTCAGACAAACGCACTGGACCATCCGAAACCTTCCAACTCTCATCCGTATACAAAATTTGGGTGTTGCCATCCTCAAATGTAAGCGTAATCTGCGCGGCAAAACCAAATGGGCGCGCGCGCAATTCATCCTGATAGACACAGCCACCCCATCCAGGAATTCGGCCGTGGTACCAGCCCTTACCAACGGTAACTTCAATCGTATTCGTGCCTTCTGCCAGCAAATCCGTAATATCGTACTCCTGATATTGCAGGCGCTTGTGATAGCTTGTCCAGCCAGGAGCCATGACAAATTGACCGACACGCTTACCATTTAATTTCGCTTCATATACACCCAATGCAGTTATCGTCAGCGTTGCCTGTGAAACTTTTCTTTCTGAAACAAATGATGTGCCGAAAACGGCTGCTGGATCGCCCAGATCCTGTGCAGGGCAGATCCATGTTGGATTCCAACTCATAGAAAAATACCTCCTTTGAAATGAAAAATTTGTCTTCTCTTGACTCCGATTGTATCAGATGATAAGCTGATAAAAAACACCTAAATTTAACTAGATTAGGGGGTAAATTTGACTTGAAATTTTATACGATGAAATTGCAGGAGCTTTCAGAGGAAAGTACGGATCCGGTTTATATTATGCCATTTCAGCAAAGTGATGTGGAATTGCATGATCACAATTTTTTTGAGCTTGCCTATATTACTGGAGGGAGTGCATGGCAAAATCTGGCGGGAAAAAAGGAACGGGTAAAGACGGGCGATTATTTTATCATTGATTATGGAGCGGTTCATAGTTATCAGGAATGTAACGACTTTACACTGATCAACTGTCTTTTTCTTCCAGAAGCGATCGATGATGTGCTTGAGGGGTGCCGTTCTTTTGACGAAATGCTTCGTATTTGTATGATTCGCTATTATCGCAAGGCATTTGCGCAGGAAAAGACCGCAAATCGTATTTTTCATGATGAGGATGGCCGTGTGCTTAAACTTTTGCGTGTGCTTCAGATGGAATATTCGAAAAAGGAGTTTGGCTGGAAAGAGATTTTTCGCAGTCGTTTAAAGGAAATTCTAATTCTGATGATGCGAAGTACCATCTTACAACATACCGATTTTGATCATAATAAGATTACAAATGAAGATGAAATGATATCTGATTTGGTTCGTTACCTGCACAAGAACGGAAAAGAACGAGCTGTTTTGACCAATTATTGTCAGACGCATCATTATAGTCTGTCCTACATTAGTCGCAGGTTTCGACAGGAAACAGGAATGACAGTACTTCAATATTTGCAGAAAATTCGAATTGATCAGAGCTGTGCGCTGCTTGCTGGAAGCAAATTGCCAATTGCGGAGATCGCACAGGCGGTCGGCTATGAGGATGCAAAATATTTTTCAGAAATTTTTAAACGATTGCTTGGCATGACACCGGGAGCATACCGTCGTATGTCAGGAAACCATTGACTTTTGCATCTCCCCTTGCTACAATGATTCGTGGCACCATCTTTATATAAGGAAGAAAGGCATAAGAAACAGGGATTGAATATGAGATTTGTCACGATAGCCAGCGGAAGCAGCGGAAACTGCACCTACATTGGAACCGATCACACCCACCTTTTGGTGGACGCAGGAATCAGCTGCAAGCGCATCGATATCGGAGTGCAGGATCTGGGCATCAAACCGGAGGAGCTTAACGGAGTTTTGATCACACATGAGCATAGCGACCACATAAACGGTCTGCGTGTATTCTCAAAAAAGCATCATGTGCCACTTTACGGCACAAAAGAGACGCTTGAAGCCATCGAGCGCATGGATGTGAAAAAAGAGATCGATCCAGAGCTTTACCGTCCGGTTCGCGCAGACGAGCAAATCGTGGTCGGCGATTTTATCGTTACGCCATTTTCAAACAGTCATGACGCAGCCAATCCAGTGGGTTACCGCGCAGAGGCAGATGGTCATGCAGTAGGAGTTGTCACAGATCTTGGCGTGTATAGCCAGTATACAATTAATCATCTGCTTGGCCTGGATGCAGTTTTGCTTGAAGCAAATCATGATGTGCATATGCTTGAGGCAGGTCCGTATCCATTTCCATTAAAACGCAGGATTCTTGGTCAGAAGGGTCATCTTTCCAATGAAGCGGCAGGTCATTTATTAAATGAACTGCTTCACGATGGAATGAAGCATATTGTGTTAGGCCATTTGAGCAAGGAAAACAATTATGCCGAGCTTGCGTATGAGACTGTATGCTGTGAAGTGAACATGAGTGAAAATCCATATAATTCAGGCGATTTTCCAATCACAGTCGCAAGGCGCGATGCGATGTCTGAGGTGATTTACATATAGCTAATTAGTTAAGGTCAAAATATTGTTTGGCCTTAAAATAAAATAAAAAAATAAGAGAGGCAGGAATTAAAAATGACAAAGGCAGTTATCACAGTAATAGGAAAAGACACAGTAGGTATTATTGCAGGAATCTGTACTTATCTGGCAGAGAAAAAGGTAAATATCTTAGATATTTCTCAGACAATCGTACATGGATATTTCAATATGATGATGATTGTTGATATCAGTGCTGTGGAAGAAAACTTTATTGATGTTGTAACAGAGCTTGAGGAGATTGGCAAGAAGCTTGGCGTAGAGGTTCATTGCCAGAAGGAAGAAATCTTCACCAAAATGCACCGCATTTGATTTAACCCGATAGGGCGGTTTTGCGCATGATAGGCGCGGGTGAGCTGTTTCTTACTAAAATCAGCGAATCCTCATGTTTTTAGAATGCCAGAGTTGCATAGCAACGGAGCAATTCGTAAGCATTGTATCTACTATAATTCACAAACAAGAAAGAGGTAAATTCCTATGATAAATATGTTTGAGGTAAGTGAAACCAACAATATGATTACACAGGAGAAGCTTGATGTGCGTACCATTACGATGGGTATCAGCTTGTTAGACTGCATTGACAGTTCTGTTGAAAAGGTCTGTGAGAATGTATATAACAAAATTACAACACTGGCAAAAAATCTTGTGTCTACCGGAAAAGATATCGAGAA
>CAUCWU010000093.1 GCA_958446555.1 uncultured Lachnospiraceae bacterium
GTATGCAGTAATCGTTGTATCATCAGCGCCAATCATGTGCATGTATCCATTTGTACAGAAATATTTCAATCAGGGCGTTATGCTCGGTGCTGTAAAGGGCTGATATAAAAGGCTGTAAATCCTGAAATAAATCAATAAGAAAGATCAAAAACAAAAATAGTAAAATCATAAAACAAAAAAGGAGATTAAAACTATGAAAAGAAACATGAATCTGAAAGCAACCGCAGGCATCCTTCTTGCACAGGCAACTATGCTTGGAGCTATTGCAGCACCGACTGTTACTGCACTTGCAGACGAGGGTGATGCAAAGCAGTTTACTGTAGCAACTGTTCGCTGGACTGATGCATGGCCAAATGACTTCTTAAAGGAAGGCGTAATGGCAGAGATGGAAGAGAAGGCAGGTGTTGATCTTGACTGGCAGATTTATTACAACTCTGACTGGTCTGAGCAGAAATCTCTTCTTCTTGCTTCTGGTGAATTGCCGGATGCATTTGTTGGAAGTATCTGTCTGAATTCTTCTGATATGGCACAGAACAAGGATTATTTCGTTGATCTGACACCATATATCAACGAAGAGACCATGCCGAATTTGACAAAGGCAATGGAAGAGTGTCCGGAGCTTCGCGCTGCATGTACAGATCGTGACGGAAAGATTTATTCCCTCCCTAAGAAGCTTCCTCTTCGTCCGACCGTATGTGGAAATGGACTGTACATCAACCAGGATTGGTTAGATAACCTTGGCTTAGAAGCTCCGAAGACACTCGATGAACTGACCGATGTACTCCTTGCTTTTGCAAAAGAGGATGCAGACGGTGACGGCGATCCGACAAATGAGATTGGACTGACAAACAATGCAGGAACTAACCTTCAGGCAGACTGCCAGCACATCCTTTCTGTATGGGGCTGCATGGTTAGCCGTAATACCAACTACATGGGATTGAATAATGATGGCGAGGCTGTATTTGTTCCAGCACAGGAAAACTATAAGGAAGCTGTTGAGTGGATGCATATGCTCTGGGAAAACGGCGTACTTGATCCAGAGTATTTTACTCAGGATGGTTCTGCAGTAACAGCAAAGCTTCAGGCAGAGGGCGGTTCTAAGGTTGGAATTATCTCTGCATGGACTGCTGATTCAGAAGCTGGTCAGAATGCAGATCAGTACTCCTTAATGGAGGCTGTTGAGGGCTACAATGATATTCATTATGTAGAGTGTGCTACAGCATCATTAGACATTACAGATCGAGAGCTTGTTATCACAACTGCATGTGAGGATCCAGAGGCACTGTTAAAGTGGGCAGATAATTTCTATGATGATCTTGTTTCCTTACAGACTTTCTATGGTTCACTGGGTGTTACTGTAACAGCAAATGATGACGGAACTTACAGCGTTCATTCTACAGATGATGATACTTCTCTTGATACAGCAGCATGGTCTAATTCCTTAAGAGATTTTGGCCCGAAGTACATGAATCCAGATTTCTATGACAAGGTTATTATTCCGGATGATGTATCCGATGGAACAAAGCTGAAGGAAGATGAAGTAAACGCAAAGTATGTTACTACTGATAAGAATACCGGAATGCCAGCTCTTCAGTACACTGAGGATGAGTTAAATCGTATCACTACAATCGGAACTGATGTTTACAACTATGTTGAGGCTATGTATGCTCACTGGGTAGTAGACGGTGGTGTTGAGGATGAGTGGGATTCCTATATCGAGCAGTTAAATGCAATGGGTCTGGAGGAAATGGTATCCTTACAGCAGGGTGCATATGCAGCTTATCTTGAGAGCATGGAGTAAATAAAATTTCTCTGTAGACAAGCAAAATGAAATAGACTACAATAAAAGCAGACAGATTTTCTGGCTGCTTTTGTTGTAGGACGTGATAAAGGAGGTAAGCCAATGCATATTAAGGTAAAGCAGTTCAGTTTAAGACAGATCGTTTTAACAATTCTTTTAATTGTAATGCTTTTGCTGTCATGCTTGGCAGGAATACTTCTTGTCAGCACTAACCAGAATAGGAACCTGGTAAATCAATATGTGTCAGAGACGGTAGAGCTGTATGTTAGTCAGCTTCAAAAAGAGATGGACGTTATGCGTGTAGAGCTGATTAACATTCTAGAGTCGAATGAGGCGACAAATGAGCTGCCAGATTACTTTAACTCAGAGAGTTCTCAGGTATTTCCAATTTTGAAAAAAATTTCAGAACAGCTTCGGATTCAAGCAATTTGGCATGATTCTGTATATGGCTATTATGAGTATATTGGTACATCAAATGCCTTAATTACTAGTACGGGAACAAAGTTTTCGAAGAGTGTAAAAACGTCAACTGAACGTTTTTTAATGGTCTATCTTTCTGCAAATATGACAAGGCGACAGAACTCACTTTATCATGAATTCATCAAGATAGAAGATCAGATGTACCTGCTAACCTGGTATATGAAAGGGCAAAAGATAGCAGGAAACTTGATTCCATTGCAGCGCATTTTTGAGGATCTTGAAAATTGCACGAAAGGCTACACGATTCTGCCATACATATATGACACTGATAATGAAGATAATATTTTTCCGCAGAATGTCAGTGAAGAGGAGATTAAAGATTTTGAGCAGGGAACTGTAAAGCAGGCGAATGTATATCGTTATGCGATTAGTGGTCTTGGTGATTTGTGCATCTATGTTGTGCCGGGAAATGGTGTGATTCAAGCCGCAAATAGGTGGGAAGTTGTTCTTATTATAATGCTGTTAATTTGTATACTTGTTTGTGCTGCCATTGTATCAATCTATGTTCGTCATATCTTATTTCCACTCCAAAGCTTTGTTAATAGTTTGGATGAGCTTGACACAGACACATATCTGCATGACAATTCATCCAATAACTTGCTAGAGCTTGAGAGTGCAAATGAACAGTTTCGAAATCTAATTCGAAAGATCCAGGCACTAAAAATTACGATTTACGAGAAGGAGCTTAATGAAAAACAGATTGAGCTTGAGTTTGCGCAAGAGCAGATAAGGCCGCACTTTTTCCTAAATTGTATAAGCCTGATACATGGAATTGCAGACAACAAGGGTGAAACAGATATTGTTACTATCACTGCCATTTTGTCTGATTATATTCGCTATATTTATAAGGGTTCTCAAGTGCTTCGTCCTCTTTCTGAGGAGATTGCCCACGTGGAAAATTATATCAACATTCAGCGCTTTCGCTACGGTGAAGATTATTTTCAATTTGACTGCATGGTAGATGATGGACTTGGAGATATTGAAATTCCAGTGCTTCTTTTGCAGACACTTGTGGAAAACTCATTTTCGCATGGTCTGACACCAGAACGAAAAGGAGAAATTTCTTTGTTTATCACAAAAGAAAAACATAATGATGCAGAATGTCTTTATATTTGTGTGTCAGATAATGGCAAAGGCTTTTCAGCGGAAGTCCTTGAAAAAATCGAAAATAATGGCGAAATATATTACAATGACCGCCGCCATGTTGGTCTTCAAAACATCAAAAAACGTTTAAATCTAATATACGGCGAGCAGGCAGAATTTCACTTGTCTAATATGGATGAGAACTTTGGCGCAATATCAGAGGTATGGATTACGCAGCAGGATAAAAAACAGAACACAGCAGGATTGTGTTATAAATAGGAACAATATTGCAAGAAATATGTAGAATTATGCTTTATACTAAAGCAAATAAAATAAAATATAGAATCAGAATATAAGGAGGATATGAAAAATGAACGTAAAAAATGCAATTGTACAGGGCGAAAATTATCGTTTTACCGTACTAACACCGAGCATGATTCGTATGGAATACAGCGAAAAAGGTGTGTTTGTAGACAAGAAGACTCAGATGGTTGTAAATAGAACCTTTGATGTTCCAGACTACACAGTGAATGAGAAAAATGGTGATTTGATCATTGAGACCGACAAGGCAAGACTGGTTTATAGCGGTGGAAAATTTGCCGGAAACAACTTAAGAGTCGAGTTGAAAAATCAGATGGTTGCTTTCACATCTGTCTGGCATTATGGTGACAAGGGGCATAACTTAAAGGGAACCACCCGTACACTTGACGAGGCAAATGGTGAGATTCCGCTGCAGGATGGTCTGTTTTCAATCGAAGGTTGGGCTGTTATCTCTGATAAAGGTTCCATGCTGCTGACAGAAGACGGTTGGATTGACAGAAGAGAAGACATTGACGCAGAGGATCTCTATTTCTTTGGCTATGGAGTTGATTATCTGGGCTGCCTAAAGGATTATTACAAGTTGACAGGTGCAACACCGATCCTTCCAAAGTATGCACTCGGCAACTGGTGGAGCCGCTACTACAAATATACAGAAAAATCCTATCTGGAGCTGATGGATCGCTTCGAGAAGGAAAACATTCCATTTACTGTCGGTGTCATTGATATGGATTGGCATGTAACCGATGTGGATCCAAAGTATGGAACTGGCTGGACAGGCTACACATGGAACAAAGACTTCTTCCCAGATCCAAAGCGCTTTACCGATAATCTTCACAACAGAGGCATGAAGGTAACGTTAAACGATCATCCGGCAGATGGTGTCAGAGCATTTGAGGATCTTTACCCAGAATTTGCCGACTACATGGGTGTCGATAAAGAGAAGGGTGAGCCGATTTTGATGGACTTCACAAACAGAAAGCTTTTGGAAGGCTATTTTAAATATGTCTATGAGAAGCTTGAGCAAAAAGACGGTGTTGATTTCTGGTGGATCGACTGGCAGCAGGGAACCAATACGTCAATTCCGGGTCTTGATCCACTGTGGATGTTAAACCACTATCATACACTTCACAGCCAGAAAAAGGATGGCAAGGGACTGATTTTCTCTCGCTATGCAGGCCCAGGAAGTCATCGCTATCCGGTTGGATTTTCCGGTGATACCGTCATTACTTGGGAATCGCTAAACTTCCAGCCATATTTCACAGCAACAGCCTCCAACATCGGTTATGGCTGGTGGAGCCATGACATTGGCGGTCATATGATGGGATACAAAAACGATGAATTGGCTCTCAGATGGCTGCAGCTTGGTGTATTCTCCCCGATTATGCGTCTTCACAGCTCTTGCAGCGAATTTAACGGCAAAGAGCCATGGCGCTATCGCAAGGAAGTGGAATTGATCATGGATAAGTTCCTCCGTCTGCGCCATCAGATGATCCCATATCTTCATACGATGAACCGCAGAGCAAGCGAGGAAGGTATTCCGCTTATTCAGCCGCTTTATTATCAGAATCCTGGCAAGTGGGATGCATTCAAGATGAAAAACGAATACTATTTCGGACCAGATTTGATCGTTTGCCCAGTCACACAGCCGATGGAGTCTGCAACAAGAAGCGGCAGTACCGAAGCTTGGCTTCCAGAGGGTCTTTATGTTGATTTGTTTACAGGAATGGTTTACAATGGAGATCGAAAGATCACACTGTACCGTACACTGGACAGCATTCCAGTTCTCGCAAAGGCAGGAAGCATTGTAACACTGGATGCGCGCATAACTGGAAATCAGATTGATAATCCAGAAAAACTAAAATTGGTTGTAGCAGCCGGAGCAGACGGAAGCTTCCGTTTAGACGAGGAGGCAACCGAGGATGTTTGGTGTTCCACTGAGATTTCCTACAAGTGGGGAGACAAGGCGACTCTTACAATTAAGCCGAAGGATACAAAGAGAGAGGGCATGCCAGAAAAACGCTCATTTACACTTGCATTTGTCGGCACAGCGCCAGGTATCACAGCAAAGATGATTTCAGCAGATGGAAGTGAGAGTGCACTTAGTGCAGAGTATGACAGCGAAAAGCAGACGACAATTGTCTCTGTTCCAGAGCAGGCAATTGATGCTGAAATTACAGTTGTAACTGAACATACGGCAGTGGCAGACAATCATCCGGTAGAAAAAATCTTTGATCTGTTAAACCGCGCAGAGGTGGAGTTTGGTACCAAAGAGCGCGTATACGAGATTGCAAAGAAGAAGGGTGCAAGAAACGATGCATATCTGCTTGATCAGTTGACATTAATCGATATGCCGAAGGATCTGTTCGGATCAGTAAAAGAAATTTTGACAGCTCTCGACTAAAAATGTTTATTTAAAAGAAATTCGTCACTCACTTACAGGTCAAATGGTAAGTGAGTGGGATTTCGAAAACTATTTGTAAAACAATAATAAAGGAGTACATTTATGAACGAAAAATGGTGGAAAAATGCGGTTGTCTATCAGATTTATCCGCGAAGCTTTAAGGATTCAAATGGAGATGGAATTGGTGATTTAGAGGGAATCTACGAAAAGCTTGATTACTTGGCAGAGCTTGGAATTGATGTAATCTGGATGTCCCCAGTTTACAAGTCCCCAAATGATGACAATGGCTACGATATCAGCGATTATCAGGATATCATGGATGATTTTGGAACAATGGCTGATTTCGACCGTGTGCTTGCGAAGGCTCATAGCTTAAATATTAAGATCATGATGGATTTGGTTGTCAACCACACTTCCGATGAGCACAGATGGTTTGTCGAGAGCAAGAAGAGCAAGGACAATCCGTACCATGACTACTATATTTGGGCAGATCCAGACAAAAACGGCAATCCGCCGAACCGCTGGGAGTCCTGCTTTAGCGGCTCTGCATGGGAATATGTTGAGTCTGTAGGCCAGTTCTATTTGCATTCCTTCTCCAAAAAGCAGCCAGACTTAAATTGGGACAATCCAGTTGTTCGCGATGAGGTCTTCAAGATGATGACTTGGTGGTGCGACAAGGGAATTGACGGCTTCCGTATGGATGTAATCAGCATGATCTCCAAGTATCCGGGACTGCCGGACGGACCGGAGAATGGAAACGGCTACACCGGAAACACCAGCTGTGACGGACCAAATATCCACAAGTATCTGCGTGAGATGAATGAGAAGGTTCTGTCCAAATATAAGTTAATCACAGTCGGTGAATGCCCAGGCGTCAATGCAGAGCAGGCAAAGAAGTACGCAAACATCGACGGCAGCGAGCTTGATATGATCTTCCAGTTTGAGCATGTCTCCAGCAGTGAATTAACACCGAACCATCATGGAAAGTGGGATGGCAAGGCGATGACAATGCCAGAGCTTCGCGCAAACTTCACCAAATGGCAGGAGGATCTGGAGGGCTGTGCATGGAACAGCTTATTCCAGTCAAATCATGATCAGCCAAGATGTGTTTCCAGATTTGGAAATGATGGAGACCAGTATCGTGAGCTGTCAGCTAAAATGCTTGCAACCATGATTCATTTCCAGAAGGGAACACCTTATGTTTACCAGGGCGAGGAGCTTGGCATGACCAATGCCTATATGGATGATATTTCTGATTATAGAGACATCGAGAGCTTAAATGCCTATAAGGATTTGACCGAGAATGCACATATTCCGGCAGAGACAGTAATGGGATATTTAAAGGAAATTGGAAGAGACAATGCGCGTACACCGATGCAGTGGGATACTTCTGAAAATGGTGGCTTTACAACCGGAACACCGTGGTTAAAGGTGAATTCCAATTATAAAAAGATCAATGCAGAAGCACAGGTAAACGATCCAGATTCTGTTTTTGCTTACTATAAGAAATTGATCAAGCTTCGCCATACAAACGACGTGATGGTTGACGGTGTGTATGATCTTTTAATTCCAGAGCATCCACAAATTTATGCTTATACCAGAACGCTCGGTGAAAAATCACTTCTTGTTCTTTGCAATTACTCAGAAAAAGAGGTGGGAGTTCCAACTGAAATTGAGGAAAAGATTGCAGGCGCACAGGGCATTTTGATCCAGAATTATAAGGATGTAAAGGCTGGCGTGCTTAGACCTTACGAGGCAGTGGTATATCAATTCTAAGACAATGATCACCACGAATTGCTTCGTTGCTGAGAACTTAGCAATTCTGAAAACAGATTTTACAAACGCATGAGATGTTGTATACTGACTTAACCCAGCGGCAAGCCACTGGGGTTCTATTGGCGGAGTTCTATTGCCTGCGTACATCGCAAGGACTTTGGCAGACACATCTGTTCCGGAGCAACAAAACTC
>CAUCWU010000094.1 GCA_958446555.1 uncultured Lachnospiraceae bacterium
GGTCGAAATGGAAAACTGACGCTTCTGCTCTTCCTTATCGTAATCACTGATGGTATTTCCGTCCGTCACCTTTCCCATCCTAGCCGTAATACCGGTCTGGTAGGCAATAGCCTCAACAAGTGTTGTCTTACCACATCCGCCATGTCCCATTACAACTACATTGCGGATGTTTCCAGTCTCATAAACCTTCATAAGTCACGTCCTCCAATCTTTCTTTGCTTTCCAAGTTTCTTTTGTCTCTTTTGCAATACACAATTTTGAGACCCCTTGGAATTCGATAGCTATATTATATAAAATATTTCAAATAATTTCAACTATTTTTTGCATTTTTATAAAAATGTTTTTATTTCGCGCTTTAAAGTGAAAAAGCTTGACTTTACCCTATTCTTTCGCTACAATATTTTTAAACGCCTCGGTTTCCTACACTGCCGAGGATTCAGAAAGGCACTTTATTATGAAACTTCATACGATTGGATTTATCGGACTGGGACTGATCGGTGGTTCCATTGCCCGCAAAATAAAGCAGGTTCACCCAGATACCATAATTATGGCCTATGTGAGAACGAAAAGCACACTAGAACAGGCAAAGGATGACGGTATTGTCGATGTGATTTTGGACGGTGTTGATGAAAATTTGCGTGAATGCGATATGATTATTCTATGTACACCAGTTTCTTTTAATGCCGATTATTTAAAGGCAATTCGCCCATTCTTAAAACCTAACTGCATTGTCACTGATGTTGGAAGTACAAAAACAGCCATCCATGAAACCGTCATTGAGCTTGGTATGGAAGACTGTTTTGTCGGCGGACACCCGATGGCTGGATCTGAGCGCACTGGCTATGCCTGCTCGAAGGCTTCTCTACTTGAGAATGCCTACTATGTGATTACACCAACTGCCAAGACCACACAGGATCAGCTTGAAACAATGATTCAATTTGCAGCTGACCAGGCAGCAATTCCGCTTGTACTCGACTACAAAAACCACGACTATGCAGTCGCTGCAATCAGTCATGTGCCACATGTCATTGCATCTTCTCTTGTCAATCTTGTCGCCAAATCTGATTTTCCAGATGGCACGATGAAAAAGATTGCTGCCGGCGGTTTTAAAGATATCACAAGAATTGCCTCCTCCTCACCTGTGATGTGGGAGCAAATTTTATTCACGAACAAAGACAATATTATTTCCTTATTAGAGGACTACAAAAGGGCGATTGATCAGACAATCACCGATCTAAAAACAGATAATCATAAAGATATCTATGATATTTTTGAAAGCTCCGGTGCTTACCGAAGCTCCATCAGTGACAATCGCGGCAGTGCTACAATGAATCCAGAATATGCCATCTTCTGCGATATTCCAGATCAGCCAGGTGCCATCAGTGTGCTTGCATCCTTACTTGCTTTCGAGAATGTCAGCATCAAAAATATTGGCATCAACCATAACCGTGAGCACATGGCCGGTACCATCAAGATCGAATTCCACGATCAGGCATCCTGCGAGCGCGCCGTCGAGTGCCTAGAATATCATCATTATCCGATCTACCAGAAATAAATCATCTCACAGCCTCTTGAATTGCCTACTTAATCTTCTGGGCATCAAGAGGCTTCATTAAATGATCGTTCATGCCCGCTTCGATGCTCTGTCTGATATCATCTTGAAATGCATTTGCTGTCATTGCTAGGATTGGTATCGTCTTTGCATCTGATCTTTCTAGCGCACGAATCTGTCTGGTTGCCTCTAGTCCATCCATCACCGGCATCATGATATCCATAAAAATAAAATCATAATAGCCTGACGGCATAGATGCAAATTTATCGACTGCCTCTTTTCCATTTTTCACGACATCTACAATCAGCCGTAGTACCTGCCCATCAAAATGGCAAAAACCATCCTTATTTGGTGTGCTCTGATAGCGGTATACATAGCGCTCACAGTAATCCTATATCGCAGTTGAATATCTTGTCACTGTTCTCGTCTGTGTTCCCAAAATTTTTGCAATGTTGGCTGACTTATTTAGCTTTAGTACCTCTGCTGTATCATTTTTCAGATCCAAATAGTAGACCTTCTGCCTGTTCTTGCTTGTAATGTCATCCGACATGTATTCTACCATTTCGTTCCCCTTTCACAAAATCAGCTTGTGATCTCTGTAGTTTTTTGTACTTCCTGCACATTTTTATATGGTGTTTATTATACCATCGAGCAAAAGTTTGTCAATCAAGAACAGCCAAAAATCAATGATGGCTCTGCTTTTTTTGAATTACTTTTCACTTTTTTAATTTTTTGCCAAGCAATCGATCCATTCAAATAGCTCTTTCAGATCGTAGTCACCACTGTGTGGCAATCCCCACGGCAGGCAAAAATCAACCTGATATCCTTTATTTTGTAAAAGTGTCGCCAATATTACTGGGATTGCAAGAGACGTATCGCGATCAAAGGCGCCATGGCAGATTCGCCAATTCTTTGCAACATCACAATTTCCATTTTCAATAAATGGAATTGGATTTAAAAGTTTAATTTTCTCCTCATCTGCCATCTCTGCCTTCACCTTTGAATGTTTCATTGAAAATTCGGTAAAATGGCGTGCAAATACGTTTTCATCCCCAAATTCCTCGTTCTCACAGCATTCAAGTGTCAGTGAATCAAACGCAGGCACCGGCTTCATGCGCGTGATTTTGGCAACATAGGAATCCATATCAATCGCAACTGCCTCTTCCCCTTGAAATGTTATGTAGTCTTGCTTTTCAATTTCACTGCCTGGCACAGCAAGTTTTTGCAACCGAGTCTGTGAATCAAGTGTTTTCTTTTCCTTTGTAGCCGATTTTAAGACAAAGTTCATCACATAGTCTTTAAAAGAGCCTTCTCCATTCTCATCCAATGTTAGTTGATTTCCAGTTTCATCCTGCAACTGTAATTGATTTACATAGGAAGGAAACGCAGCTTTCAACTCTTTTGACAGTAGTTTTTGCTCCTCATCAAGTTCGTCCAGAATAGCGATTTTCTTAACTCCCTGCGGTGTTTTTTCAAATTTTATCCTATGGCAAGTCGTCTCTTTTTCAAACAACCATTCATAGGCAGCATCTGCATTTTCAAGATTGTGAATTGGACAATAACAGCTTGCTGCAAAAATATCGTCTCTTGCATCAGCCGCACCGATTGCCTTCAAATATGGCTCATATTCCTTTGCATTTCCAGTTGCGCCAGCGAGTGCTGACAGCGCACCACCTGCCGAGGTTCCATTTGTAATGATTTTTTCCACATCGCCAGGGACAAGATCCTTATTCCATCTTAAGTATCGAATTGCGGCCTTCATATCTACAATCAATGCTGGAGCGCGTCCTGTAAGCACGCCTTCTTTCGTGGACTTCTCATCATTCGTACCGCCCACAAAAAATTCGTCAGACTTTCGACCGGTATTTCGTCCCCGAATCCCAGCACACATCACCACATACCCATGATACAGTGCCTCAAATGCGGTGTTTGGCTTATGGCCAAAATAATCTTCTCCCACCTGCATAGCTGGTCCTTCCATATAGCCACCAACCGTGTTTGGTGCAAAGATTGGTGCTGTATGCAATTGATAGCCATTGATTGACTCGCCTTGGTAGTAGATCTCTGGCACATAGAGATTCAATTTCTGTACTGCACTTACTGGATTTGCACAATATACAATGCTTTCAAATGCTCTGTAGATCACTTCTCTGCCATCTAATTCGCATCTTTTTATTTGATAGTTTTCTGGATTAAATTTTAAATCGTACATATTTTTCCTTTCTTGACAAGAAATTTGTCTTTTACTAAAATGATACTATCGTTTCATACTCAAAAAGGTGTTCGTATTTTTACGAAAACTTTCGTAGGGATCAATTGCAAAAGGGAGGGCACTTATGAATACAGAAAATTTAAAGGAATTCATCGTCCTTGCAGAGACAAAAAACTTTTGGGAGGCATCTGAACGGCTCTATATGAACCAATCTACTCTCTCAAAACATATCAAAAATCTGGAATCAGAACTTGGCATTTCTCTTTTTACCCGAACCACAAGAAGGGTTGAGCTGACCAATTATGGAAGAATCTTTCTTCCCTACGCAAAATCCGTGATTCGTTCTGAATTCGAAGGGCTTTCTGCGATCCGCCGACTTCAAAATATTAAAAATGGTTTGCTTACGATTGGTGTGATTCCTTCCATGCCGCAATACCACATCACACAATTTCTGACGGATTTTCAAAAGGCTTATCCGCAAACTTCCATTCGCATCACAGAGGATGATCCAGTCAATTTAATGCAGTATCTTGAAGATGAAAAATGTGAGCTTATCTTTCAACGCGAAGAAAAGATGATCTTTGAGAAAAATTTTCTAACCGACCAGCATATTATTCGTCTTCCTTATATGCAAGACAATCTGGTTGCCATTGTCCCACCGTCGCATCCACTTGCCACATTGCACTCTGTTTCTTTGCAACAATTAAAAAATGAACGCCTATGCCTCATTAAAGAGGGATCTTTAATGTATCAAATTGCGATGGATGCCTGTCAAAATGCAAATTTTGTGCCGAATATTGTCTTTACAAGTCATCGAATCGACTCGATCTTAGATATGGTTGTTAGCCAAAATTGTGTTGCCTTATTGATGGATGCGCATATCACGCAACAATCTGCCATTTCGTGGTGTGCCATCCCGATTGTTCCTGTGATTTCGTCGCAGTTGTCACTCTGCTACCGCAGTGATCGAGCTCTCTCCAAAACAGCTCAGCTTTTTGTTGATTTCTGCAGCACAAAACTTTTTCAATCCAATTAAATCAACATTCACAAGGTGAAAAACGCGTATCCTGCACAATCTCATGTAGTAGCTGTGTCATTGTCTCCACTACAAATTGAATCTCCTGCGGTGTAATGGAATCATAATGAATGCCGACAGACACTACTACAGGAACCTTCCATTTTTGAGAAAGCACTTTTACCCACTGATCGCTGATGACATTGTCTCTGTGTCCATCAAATACATGGGAAACTAAATTCGATTGTTCATCTGCAATGCTCACAGAACCAATATGAGACCGATCACCGCCAGCAATCAACAGCTGCACACCACAGTCTGTCTGACAGATAAAAATCTGTACTTTTTTCCCTAAAAGAGTTACTTCTTTTTTCCAACTACTCAATCTCATGATCTGCCCCTTTACTTTATCTTCCAATTACATACCGCTCCATGACTTCATTTCATTCTTTAATCCAACCACTTCCAATAGGCGTTCCACAAAATTGTTGGTCCACTCTTCTATCGTCGTGTAATTTTGATAAAAGCTAATCATAGGTGGAACAATGCGAACACCCATTATACTCAATTCCTGTAAATTTCTCAAATGGATTGGGCTTAGTGGTGACTCTCTTGGCACAAGAATCAAAGGTCTTGCTTCTTTTATCGTCACATCAGCAGCTCGCAATAAAAGATTATCACTGTAGCCCGAAACAATTCCTGCCACTGTTTTCATTGAACACGGCACAACAATCATTGCATCCATAGGAAAGCTACCGGATGCCGGACACTGTCCAATCTCGCCTATGTCATAACATACATCGGCAAGCGACTTCACCTGCTCAGCTGAATATGCGGTCTCCTGAGAAATCGTCAGCTCTGCCCCTCTCGTTAACAGCAGATGCGTTTCAACTGTTTCCATTTCCTTTAATCGCTTTAGCAGTTGAATTGCAATCGGTGCGCCAGATGCACCGCTAATTCCCACCAAAATTCTTTTTGTCTTCATCTGCTCAAACAAAATCCTTCCATTTTTCTTTATCGACATCCATAAACTTTGCTCTAATAAATTTCTCCTTAAGAGCAAACGGAACGGTACAATCAAAAATCGTCTTGCAACTAATTCCTTTATCCAGAATACTTGCGCTATACAATGGATCTGAGCTTGGATCAAGTGGATGACACCTTACACCTGGAATCATGATACAATCTCGATCTGCCTGAAATCTTGTATTCATCGCCCACAAGACATCTCTTGTATCAAAAATATCGACATCCTCATCGACAAGAATCACATGTTTTAATTCTGGAAATGCGCTAAATGCCAGTAGTGCTGCCTGTCTTTGCTTTCCCTCATCTGTATGAACCGTCTTTCTACATTGAAGAATTGCCATATATTTTCCACCGCCTGATGGATGGGCATAGACATTTGTCACCTTCCCAGGCAATGCCTTCTCAATCATATTGTAGATGCTGGCTTCTGTTGGAATTCCTGCCAAATTGACATGTTCTTCACTCGGTCCAATTACCGTCTGCATGATTGGATTTTTTCGATGGGTGACTGCTTTTACCTTAATCAGCCAACACTCATGACTTGCAACACCATTGTAGCCTGGAAACTCTGGCATCGCATATCCGGTATGCGTATTTTGATCTTCGACCACTTTAATTTTCGGCTGAATTTCTCCTTCAATTACATATTCTGCATTGGCTATTGCATGTTCATTAATTGAAATACAAGGCGTTAATACGACAGGCTCTTTTCGAATTGCACCTGCAATGGAAAGTTCATTGTAACCAAGCGGAGTTGTCGGTGGCTCAAAACAAGATCCAACCTCAATTGCCGGATCGACTCCAATTGAAATCGAAATCGGCAGCGGCTGATTCAACTGGGTCGCCCGCTCTGCCATCACACCAATATGTCTGCTTCCCGGCTGCAAAAAAATCGACAATTCATCCTTTGATTGAATACATAACCGATGAATCGTCACATCGGAACACCCGGTATCTGGATGAGTCGCATAGCACATGCCCATAGTAATATACGGTCCAGCATCAACTGGTGTATTTGTAGGTGCTGGAATTAATTGAAATAAATCAAAGTCAGGGTCTGTTGCTCTGTGAACGACTTCCTGACATGCAGCCTTTTTATTTGATACAACTGGCTCAATCGGATTTAATGCTGCTTTGCACAGAAGCTTTCCTAACTCTTCTTTCTGGCATCCTAAAAGTGCAGCTACTCGCTTTCTACTCGCAAGCAAACCAATTAGCACGCTTGCATTGGTACGACCTTTTATATTGTGAAACAGCATTGCCGGTCCATCAATCGTTGTCGGGCGCATCACCGTTCCTCCTGCACCGACATGCCGATATACACCTGCAAGCTCTGCATTTGGATCCACTTCAATATCAGTCTCGATTAATTGATGATCCACCTGCTTCAGCATTGCTATCGCTGATCTTAAATCATTTATTTTCATAAAAAAATCTCCTCATTCAAATTTCTTTATCACTCTGCCACTTCAGTATACCTCGCGGCTTTGGATAAAAAAATTCGAAATGAGAAGACTTTTGATTCCAGTTCGGACTTAATCTGCTTTCTTCAAGATCAAGACCCAATCATTTGCCTTTTCTTTTCTTGCGACTGGGCTGGCAAGCCATTTTTCTTGCCCCTTAATTGTTGTAATATAGCTAAGACTATTGTTTCTAGGGTCCATCCACCATGCATCAAGTGCCATATTTTGATAGCGGCGTAGATCTAGTAAAAATTCATCTCCCATATAGTCATAGCAGAAAATATAATCCTCACCTGCAAACACAGAAATTCGGTGGTAGCGCTCCTTCTGACCAAACAAAAGCAAACTGTCATCTGACTTTCCATTGACAAAATCCACACTCTCCATCAAATTCTTTAAATATCCCAGCTGTGCACAGCCTGGATGGTGCATTGCATCCTGCCAAAACTCACGCACACCATAAGCGCCCCGCTCATTGAAATTATCATAAAACTGCATGATTGCATTACTTCCGTAGGTATGACCTGCCGCTCCGGCAAACACAGACCAATACGCATAGCGGCGAACATCCCACTCCTCCCAGTATGGATTTCTCGGATTGTGGAGGCCCTGCGGAATTCCCTCATAGGAAGGCTCTGCATCAAGAGTTGGTTTTACAGTCTCATAGGAAAGATCTCGATCAACATATTTCCAATTGTCCTCGCCAAAGAATGTCTCACGCTCTGCATTGTCGTCCCACTCTCCAAGAGA
>CAUCWU010000095.1 GCA_958446555.1 uncultured Lachnospiraceae bacterium
GCAGTATGAAAAAGCGTTGACTGATAATTACAATCGTTATGTGGATCTAATTCAAAAGAATCTGGCAACTGAACAGGAAATTAAGGAAGCAGAAAGTCTGTATCAGGTTATTAAAGCAACGAAGATCAGCGAATATAGAAATATGATTACACTTGAAGAGTGGAAAATACGAGAAGGGCAGGGAAGTGAAGAGATATTAGAACATCTAAAAAAACGACTAAGCTGTCTGGAAAAACTTGAGCTTCGAGTAGAAGAGATAAAGACAAAGGCTGCACAAGTGTCAGAACCCAAAAGCAGTTTGACTGTGAATGGTTGTTAATGATAACAAATCAGCATTACTGAGTAGTTTGAAAATCAGCAAGGTTGAGTTGCTATAAAACAAAAAATAAAAAAGAAAAGGAGAACAAACAGTATGAGTAGTCAGAAATTAAACAGTGAGGCGCTTTACAACGCAGCAAGCCAGGTAAGAAGCAATGCACAGACTTTCGAGACAACACTTTCGCAGCTTGAGAGTATTGTCAACACAACGGCAGCAGAGTGTGACAGCCCAGCAATTCAGGCATTTGTTGCAACTTACGAAGGCTATAAGAAAAATATGATGGCATTTATCGAGTCATTGAATCAGTATGCGACACAGGTAAACAACTATGCCAGTGATATTGATGCTATCACGACAGCAGGTGTTCAGAGATTTGAGAGCATTCTGTAATCAGGTAATCATGCCGCAGGAATGCTGCTGTACAAGTGGCATCTTTGCGGCATTTAGCTTAGAGGAAAGGGGGCTGGGCATATGTATAATATCAGTTATGCTGCGGTGACACATCCAGGTAAACGTTTAAAAGATAATGAGGATAATTTTTATGCAGATGGTATTATGAGGAATCCGATTTCACTTGCCTCATTGTGTGTACAGGGCAATACTGATGAAGATTATGGTGTATTTGCCGTCTGTGATGGAATGGGAGGATACGCGAATGGTGAGTTAGCCTCATTACTTGTGGCAGAAGCAGTAGCCGATACTGTGAAGGAGTGCAAAGAAAACAAAATAAGTGTATTTGAATATAATACCAGAAAAGAAGTGTCCAATTTTTTTGTTAACAGGGCAAATGAGCGTATTTGCCAGTTAAATGAACAAAAAAGAGAAGAAAGCGGTTCGACGATTGCACTTTTAGAGTTCAAGTGTGATACGTATACAATAGCAAATGTTGGAGACAGTCGAATTTATAGACTTCGAGATGGAAAGCTTGATCAGTTGTCAGTTGATCACACTGTAGTGGCAAGACTGCTTGCAGCAGGACAGATAAGAAAAGATGAGACAAAAAAACATCCGCGCGCTCATCAGCTGACGCAATATCTTGGAATTAATCCAGAAGAAATGCTTATACAGCCTGCGATGCTGCGTGGAACAATAAAAGAAAATGACTGTTATCTATTGTGCAGTGATGGACTGACAGATATGGTAGCAGATGATCAGATAGAACGTATTTTAAGAGGGGAAATTATAAAAGAGAGCGAAGTAAAGGAAAATAGCTCAAAAGAAAAATTAAAAGAAATTACACCAAGAGATATTGCACAAGCGTTATGTAAAGCAGCACTTGAGGGCGGCGGAAGGGATAATATAACAGTTATTGTGGTGCTGATTAAAAGGCAAGAAGAACAAAAACTGCCACAGACAAGCTGGAAAAACGCATGGGAACGCATATGGAAAAAGGGGGCGAAGAAGTTATGAATTATATAGAAGGGGCAACTGTGCTTGATGGCTGGGTTATAATAGCAAAGCTTGGAAGTGGTTCATTTGGTACAGTATATCAGATTGAGCGAAAAGATGAATATGGCATATGTGAACGTTCTGCACTTAAAGTAATAAGTGTGCCGCAGTCACCAGAAGACATGAAGGAAATTCTTGATGAAGGTATGAATGACCGCGAAGCGAGTACATATTTTAATGCCGTAATGCGTGATATTGTGAGAGAAATTGCAGTTATGGTTGAGACTAAAAGCTGTGAGCATATAGTTCGCTATGAGGCGCATAAGGTAATTGCGCATGAGAATGGAATTGGCGGAGATATATTGATTCGTATGGAACTACTCACTTCGCTTCCAGAATATCGCCGTACCCATGAAATGAACGAGAACGATGTTATTAGAATGGGACGAGATTTAGCTGATGCACTTACGTACTGTGAGCGAAAAGGACTGATTCATAGAGATATTAAGCCGCAGAATATTTTTGTTACAGAGAACGGTTCTTTTAAGCTTGGTGATTTTGGTATTGCTAGGAGAATGCAGCGAACGACAGGTGCATCGCGAAAAGGAACAGAAGATTACATGGCACCAGAGGTTTATCTGCGCCGTCATTATGGAACAACAGTAGATATCTATTCGCTTGGTCTTGTTATGTACAAATATACAAACTATGGTCGATTGCCATTTTTGCCGTTACCGCCTACACCGCCGAGTTTTGATGATAGAGAACAATCATTACAGAATCGAATGAATGGAACACCTCTTCCGCCGCCGGCAGAGGCAAGCGAAGACTTAAGTGCGATTATCTTAAAGGCGTGTGCATATGATCCTCAAAAGCGTTATCGCAGTGCAAGTGATTTAAAGGCTGATTTGAATGTGTTATCGGGTGAAAGTGTGATAAAATGGAGAAATGAAAATCCAGTAAATTTAGAAGATGTAGTACATACATCGGATCATGCTGAATCTTCCAAAGATAATGATTTCGAAAAGACAGTTGGCGGATGGACAGAAAGTGTAAATATATCAAAAATGGAGACTATGCCAGAGACAGACTCAATATTAAATATAGAAAAAGAGTCAGTCGTGAAGCACGAAGCACAAATAGAAAAGTTAGATGCAGCCAAAATGAAAGGGGAGAAATCTGAGCCAGATGTAAAAGTACCGACTATGTCAAATCAGTTGACACGAAGAAAAATAATGAAAAAAGCAATCTTTGGTATACTGCCGGTAATTTCATTTTGGCTGATAATACAGTGCATAAGCAGGGCATTAGGAACATTGTCGGCTGGAGTGATTATGAGTGTTTTGGCAATTGAAAATTTGCTGGGAATAAAAATTGCATGTAAATGGGTTGATTCAATTTATGGACAGGCTATAGAGCAGCGAAGTGAAATACGACGCAGCCAGATAAAGCAGATAGTGCTGAAGTCTATTGCAATGTCAGTAGGAATTGCATTTCTCATATATGCATGGATCGAAATTGAAAGAGGAGCAGGGATTGAGATTCAGGATTATGATGGTTTTTGGGGACAGATTTGTACTGTATGTAATTTGTCGTGGCCAGTCAATTTACTCTCCAAGATGAGTGTTATAAAACTGTATTTACATAAGAAACATAATGGAGAGGATAAAGTAGATGATATAGATGTTATTCAAATGAAAAATAATATTATGGCAGGAAGACTTGCCGCAGTGAGTATTTTTGTTATTGGAATTGCAGTAACAATATGGCAGTCATTTGTAGTTTGGTCGATTCAAAATCAATCAGGATACTATGATGGAACGTATGCTAGGTTGGGAATCGCAGCAGTTATGCAGCTCCCAGTATGGGTTAGCATTGGAGCTGCAAATGGTGTACAGCCATTAATAAGAGACTGCATTAAAGCAAGTGATAAAAAATTCTGCTTAAAAATAATAAAAGAAACATTTCTATTAATTGTGGGTGTATTTATTGCATACGCGATACTAGAAATATATTGGTATAATCCAATAGTTAGAGAAATACTAGGAATATATTGGTATGATCCAAGCGTTACGATTTTGGGAATATTGCCAGGAATCTGTTATCTGCTTGCAAGCGTGATGTATGAAATGAAAGAATATTACTTTTTGGCATTTCTATACATTTTAGAGCCTGTGTTGATGGTAATATCGGAATTTGTGATTTTTACACCATTATATAGAGAAAAGTGGACAATGTTCGCTAACCTTTTAATTATAAATGCTTTTTGGGGAATAGTAATGATAGGATTATTTTTTTGGTATAGTAAAAAATATTGGAAACATTCAACTAATAAGGCGAAGTAAAAATATAGAGTTATCAAAACGGGGAGAGAGGTCATGAATATTATAAAGAAAGCAAGTGTTAAGTTGAAGCAAATCACACCAATACTAACAGTTGTAGCGATGCCATTCATTGTCTGTGGCGGTTATACAGGAATTGCTTGTCATAATATTTATGCAGAATCGGCTGGCAGCAGAACAACTGATATGGATGAGGCATGGCAGCAGGTTGTCGAGAAAATGTTTTCAGCCTTTACAGAAAATGGACGCGATTATCTGGAGATGCCAATTGGTGAGATGACCAGAGTACTGGAGGCACGTGGCTTTTCGGGTGGAATGGATGAGGGCGCAGAGGCAGGTGTATCAGCCTATTTAGGAACTGCTCATTATACGCTTGATGCAGGTGATCAAACATTTTTGAAGATACGTGTGCATCATGGTTCAGTAGAGGAGCAGGCAGGCGAGAGGGCACTTTGCCGTCAGATTCAGATAAATTATAGTGAAAATTGCTATAATGAGAATGTGCTTCATACGCTGAGTGCAGTGGACGCACCGGGAGCAATTTATTTTGGGGCAAACAGAGCACAGGTAATGAAAAACTTAGGAATTACGGGGGCGATGATGGACAACTACAGAGTGTCAGCAGAAAACTTTGACATGAGATCCTTTGTGGTGTCCAGTCATGAGAATACCGTTTATACGGTAATCAATATTGATGGAAAAGATGGAATTGCTGTAGGAAAAAATGATACGATCTTTGCAATTAGTTTTCGTGGCGATGAAACAGTAGATATGATCTATTTTGCGAAGGTGAAATATGCAGATGAACTAGACGCTTTGGAAACAGTTGGAGGCGTATGTTCAAGTTGGATGTACCTAGATGGATATCCGTTGGACGAGCTGCCATTTGATGAATTCAAAGCATATTTGAATTGCATTGGACTTTCTCAGCATGGAGCCGATGATGATGCGATGCTGTATTTTACAGAGGACGATACATCGCCAGCAATCATGATTACGAAGGATGATCAGGGCGAAGAAATGGATTCGTTGTTTTTTGACCTGGATAATGATGAGCTTTTTGTTTTACAAGCAGGAATTCCACAGGGATTGCTTCAAGTGTTAGAAGATACGCCAGATGGAATGACACAGGAAAATTATATACTTGATTTGCTCGGAAATCCAGACGTTTATGTAAGTGATGATGGCAGCGCAGAGGTATTACAGGGAATGTATGATGGACGATTTTTCTCGTTTGTCTTTCGGGACGGACAGTTGAGTACCACACAGGAAATGGACGATACAGGATGCATAAAAAAAACACCGCGAGGTGGACTGGCGGAAGCTTATTTAAAAGGATTAGCTGTTGGGAGAATGGTCTATGAAGAAGTATTGGATGACTTTTCCGATATAGACGAGAATGGAATTGGTTATGAGGGATGCATTGGCGGACACAGAAATGGGGAGAATTTGGATTGGTATATTTATGGAAATGGAACTTATTACTATGATGGCGGTGATTATTACACGGGTGGATGGGCTGCCAGCAATCGTCAGGGAACAGGAAGCTATTATTGGGCAGAAGATGACAGAACTTTCGTGGGTCAGTGGAGTGCAGGTGCTCGAAATGGTGCCGGGGTAGTCTATGATGAAAATCAGAACATAGAACACAGTGGAATCTGGTTTAATGGCGCTCAGGTAGGTATTTTTGAATAAGGCATTTTTACAATGGAGTTTAGGAAAAAGGGGGATAGGAATGAATTATACAGAAGGAACATCGGTATTGGATGGCTGGACGATTGTTCGCAAGCTTGGAAGTGGTTCGTTTGGTATTGTATATCAGATTGAACGGAAAGATGAATATGGCATATGTGAGCGTTCCGCACTTAAAGTAATAAGCGTGCCCCAGTCACCAGAAGATATGAAGGAAATTCTTGATGAAGGTATGAATGACCGCGAAGCGAGTACATATTTTAATGCCGTAATGCGTGATATTGTGAGAGAAATTGCAGTTATGGTTGAGACTAAAAGCTGTGAGCATATAGTTCGCTATGAGGCACATAAAGTAATTGCGCATGAGGATGGAATCGGCGGAGATATATTGATTCGTATGGAGCTGCTGACTTCACTTCCAGAATATCGCCGTACCCATGAAATGGACGAGAGTGCAATTGTACGTATGGGGATGGAACTTGCAGATGCGCTTGTTTATTGTGAGAAAAAAGGACTGATTCATCGGGACATCAAACCTCAGAATATTTTTGTGAGTGAAAATGGTACATTTAAGCTGGGAGATTTTGGCATTGCCAGAAGAATGCAGCGAACGACAGGTGCATCGCGAAAAGGAACAGAAGATTACATGGCACCAGAGGTTTATCTGCGCCGTCATTATGGAACAACAGTAGATATCTATTCGCTTGGTCTTGTTATGTACAAATATACAAACTATGGTCGATTGCCATTTTTGCCGTTACCGCCTACACCGCCGAGTTTTGATGATAGAGAACAATCATTACAGAATCGAATGAATGGAACACCTCTTCCGCCGCCGGCAGAGGCAAGCGAAGACTTAAGTGCGATTATCTTAAAGGCGTGTGCATATGATCCTCAAAAGCGTTATCGCAGTGCAGGTGAGCTAAAGGCTGATTTAGTTGCTGTATTGCAAGGGGAAAAAATAAATCCAAGTGAAAAGAAAGTTGTTCATGCAGGTGTGGTTTGTCCATCTAGTGATCCAAGCATTTTGAGTGCTTCAAACGAGCTTTCGCCAGATACAGGAGAGGATTCGAATCAGACAATTGGAGGCTGGACACAGACAACAGTTGGGGGATTTGAATCAAACTCATTTTCGACTAATTTGGATACGACTGAGCCGCTATTTGAAGTGCAGGAAGAACTGAAAAAGAAAGAGGAAAATGAATATAAATCGCAGCAACAAAAAACACAGCAGAATAAGTCATCAGGCAGCTTGGTTGAAACACACAAAAATAGAGGAATATTGCTGCTGGTGTGCTGCATTCCAATTTTTCTTTGTATAGCAGGAGTTTCCTATTTTACACAGGCAAAACATGCAAAAGAGAAAGCCGTTGCAGCTTCTATTGCAGAGCGTGAACGAGAAGAATCAATTGCGGCATCTGTTGAGGAACGGCAAAAAGAAGAATCAGAGGCGGCAGAGAAAGCGCGTCAACAATCAATCGCTGAATCCGAGGAAGCCAGACAGCGGGAAGAGTCTAAAGCTGCTGAGAGAGAAGCGCAAAAAGAGCAGCAGATGAAAGAAAGCTGGGAACTGGTCACAGATCTGGTATTTTCATCCTTTGTGGAGGGCGGACGCGAATACATGGAGATGCCGATTGGTGAGATTACACGAGTCGTTGAAGCAAGGGGATTTGAAGGGGCGGATGTTGAAGGAGAGCATAATTTTGCTTATTCGGGATCCGCACAATATGAACTGAAAACAGATCAAACAGAGATGGTGAAATTGAGTGTGTGGCATGAAAGCATAGATGATCCAGATAGAAGAGAACAGGTCTATCGTTTTATTGAGTATGAATATCAAGATTTTTACTATAATGAAGAAATGCAGTCAACCTTAAGAAAACTTGATCTGCCATATGCTGTTTACTTCGGTGATACAAAGGAAGAAATCATGAGCACGCTTGGCATTACAGAGGAAATGCAGGAGTGGTGTCAGTCAGATGAGACGTTTGATCTTGACAAATTTATAACAGAAGCGAAAATTGGAAACGTTTGCTATATGGGTACAGTGGGGACGGATGAAGGAGAAAACATACTTGCTGTTGGAAAAGACTGCATGGTATTTGCAATGAGTTTTCGTGCAGACGGAAGCGTTGTGGCAGTAGGAATTGGAAATCTCAAATATGCAGCTATGGCAGAGGCAATGCACGAGACAAGAAATATTATAGATAGCTGGATGTATTTGGATGGTTATCCGATGAAAAAGCTT
>CAUCWU010000096.1 GCA_958446555.1 uncultured Lachnospiraceae bacterium
CTCATCTGACACTTGATATCAAGGCGGGAGAGTATGTTGCCCTTGTCGGTTCCTCTGGAGCCGGAAAGACAACAATGTGCAGTCTGATTCCTCGTTTTTACGATGTCACATCAGGAGAAATTGATATCGACGGCATGGATATTCGAAAGATGACACAGAAGAGCCTTCGTCGCAATATCGGAATCGTTCAGCAGGATGTCTATCTATTTGCCGGCACAGTAAAAGACAATATCCGCTACGGCAAGCCAGATGCAACCGATGAGGAAATTATTGCTGCCGCTAAAAATGCGAATGCGCATGACTTTATCATGCAGTTGCCAAACGGCTACGATACCGATATCGGACAGAGAGGTGTCAAGCTCTCGGGTGGACAAAAGCAGCGTTTGTCACTCGCTCGTGTATTTTTAAAGAATCCGCCGATTCTAATTTTCGATGAGGCAACTTCGGCACTCGACAACGAGAGTGAGAAGATTGTGCAGGATTCTCTTGAACATCTCGCAAAGAATCGTACAACCTTAGTCATCGCGCATCGTCTTTCCACGATCCGAAATGCAAAGCGCATCCTCGTCTTAACCGAAGACGGAATCGCAGAGGAAGGAACACACGAAGAGCTGATGGCAAAGAATGGTGTGTATGCGAACTTCTACCATATTCAGGGAGTGACCGCGTAAGTTAAAAAATACTAGATTTTTTGCGCGAAGTGTGATACACTTTTAAACAGTTCTTGCATGGGCTTAAAACCCGCAAAGGAAAGGTGGTACACGATGAGTCAGAAAAAGGTGGATAAGTATAAGGATTATAAGAAAAACCGCCGTGAGAATATCAAGAAAGAAAAGCGCAAGGAGCGTCTGACCATGGCAGCCATGTGGGGTGCTGTTGTTGTGTTTATCGCATGTGTAGGTGGCGCGATGGGCGTTTCCATCTATAACAAGTATCAGGCGAAGCAGGCCGCACTTCCGACCTATGGCTCCACAAGCTTTCTCCTTTCGGATATGGCAAATATTCAGAAAGAGGATGTAGAGGATCCGACTGAGAATGAGTCCGAGGAAGCGACTTCTGAGGAAGCTACTGAGTCTGAAACCGCATCCGGTGAGGAGACCGCTGCTGATGAGGCAGCTTCTGAGGCAACCTCCGAATCGGAAACACTCACACAGACAGAAAACGAAGAGACAGAGTCCGAGAGTGCACAAAATTGATCACAGAAATGGGCTTTGCATGCAATGCAGAGCCTTTTTTGTTTAAGATTTGATGAACAAAATAAATTTGGATGAAATATACAAAAAAGAAATCCGAATAAAGAGGAGGCCCCGGTATCTTGAGGGAGATAACCGGGGCGATTATGAAAAACACTATATGCAAAATGGATAAAGAAAAGAAGAAAAACTCTTTTTTCTTTATGTATAAAGTATAAAAATTAGATATGGCCTTATTATGAATATACTGTAAACAAATTGTGAACAATGGAGGCAAATTGATGGAAGAAAAAGAAGAAATGGCAAAAGTTTTCGTCGTAGGTCACAGAAATCCGGACACAGATTCAATCTGTTCGGCAATTTCGTATGCAAATTTAAAAAATGCATCAGCAGATGGGAAGCAATATGTTGCTTGTAGAGCAGGACGCGTCAATGAGGAGACCAAATATGTGCTCGATTATTTTGGCGTGAAGGAGCCAGAGCTTGTCGAAGATGTGCGCACACAGGTGCGAGATATTGATTTTCGAAGAACACCGGGTGTTCAGAGAAACATTTCATTAAAGACAGCATGGCGCATCATGAAGGATGAGCATGTTGTAACAGTTCCGGTTGTCAACAGAAAACGACTTGAGGGTGTTTTGACGGTCAGCGATATCACAGACTCGTTTATGTAGGCATATGACAGCGAGATTTTGTCGACTGCCCATACGCGCTACAGTAACATTGTCGATACGCTTGAGGGAACTCTTTTAATTGGAGATGAGAAAGCCTACTATACAAAGGGAAAGGTTCTCGTTGCTGCAGCAAATCCGGATTTGATGGAGAGCTATATCAGTAAGCATGATCTTGTTATTTTAGGAAACCGTTATGAGTCTCAGCTTTGTGCAATTGAGATGGAGGCAGATTGTATTGTTGTGTGTGAGGGTGCACCGGTATCATTAACCATTCGAAAGTTAGCGCAAGAGCGTGGATGCACGGTCATCAGCACACCGTTTGACACCTTTACAGCAGCTCGTTTTATCAATCAGAGTATGCCGATCAGCTATTTTATGAAACGCGACCATTTAATCACCTTCGAGGAAGATGAGTTTATCGACGACATTCGCGATACGATGGCTTCTGTTCGTCACCGCGATTTCCCAATCATCAACAGCCAAGGTCAGTATCTAGGTACGATTTCCCGCAGAAATTTGCTCGGTGTAAAGAAAAAGCAGGTGATCTTAGTTGATCACAATGAGAGTGGACAGGCAGTGCGTGGCATTCAGGATGCGCAGATTTTGGAGATTATCGATCATCACCGTCTGGGTACGATTGAGACAATGACACCGGTTTACTTTAGAAACCAGCCGCTCGGTTGCACAGCGACGATCATCTATCAGATGTATCAGGAGCAGGGCGTTACCCTTACGAGAGAGATTGCCGGACTTTTGTGTGGAGCAATCATTTCTGATACCTTGTTATTCCGTTCTCCGACCTGCACGGCAATTGATCGCATGGTAGCAGAAAAGCTTGGCATGATCGCAAAGATTGATTTAGAGAGCTTTGCAAAGGAAATGTTTGCAGCAGGAAGCAACTTGAAGAATAAGACAGAAGAGCAGATTTTCTTCCAGGATTACAAGCGTTTCACAATGGAATCTCTTGAGGTTGGTGTTGCCCAGATTAGCTCAATGAACCCAGATGAATTGTCTGAGCTTTGCAATCGAATGCCTGCATATTTAGAAAAGGCAGCTGAGCAGCAGAAGGTTGATATGATTTTCATGATGCTTACAAGCATTATAGATGAGAGCACCATTCTTCTTTGCTATGGAAAGAACTGTGAGAAGATTGTTCAATATGCATTCGCAAAAGAGCTGACAGACGGAAGGGTTGAACTTCCGGGTGTTGTCTCCAGAAAGAAGCAGCTCGTACCGGCACTGATGACTGGAATTCAGATGATGATGCAGTAAGAGAAAGAGAGAAAAAGAATGAGTAAGCAAATTTGGAAGCCGGGCAATATGTTGTACCCGGTACCGGCTGTCCTGGTCAGTGTGGCAGACAAAAACGGAAACGACAATTTAATTACAATCGCATGGACTGGAACTGTGTGTTCCGATCCGGCGATGACCTATATTTCAGTGAGAAAAGAGCGCCATTCTCATCATATGTTAAAAGAAAGCGGCGAGTTTGTAATCAATCTTGTATCAAAGGATATCTGCAAGGCTGCCGATTTTTGTGGTGTGAGATCAGGTCGTGACATTGATAAATTTGAGGCAACAGGGCTGACGAGAGAGGCAGCATCAACTGTGTCAGCGCCAATGGTGAAAGAAAGCCCAGTTAACATTGAGTGCAAGGTGACGCAGGTATTGGAACTTGGCAGTCACGATATGTTTTTGGCAAAGGTGACAGCAGTTCAGGTTGATGAGTCACTCCTTGATGAGAAGGGAAAGCTTGATTTAAATCGTGCCCATCTGGTTGCCTACTCCCATGGTGAGTATCAGACATTTGACAATATCTTGGGAACCTTTGGTTACAGTGTGAAGAAAAACAATAAAAGGTCACGCAAATAATGAATTTTGAGAAAAACGAAAACAAGTTCGAAGACAATCGCTGTCATTTCCGCGGCTCCAAACGCACGTTTTAGAAAAATATTACAAAATTGTTACAAAAACGGATTCCTTTTGCGGTAAAAGTAATAAAGTTGTTAAGAAGAGGTTTACAAAGACGAAAAGTATGTTATAATGAAACAGACTTGATAAAATAGGCAAGTCATAATTAGGTTTAATTCGTCATATTGCACGAAACGCTTATTGCTTGAAATAAATATAAACGAAAATCAAAGATAAAGATGAGCTGAATTGCCGATAGATGCCAAGTGCCATCTCAAAACGAGCGTCGTTTGAAGGTGGTTACGAGGTTTTTGATCCATGCCGGTATATTCAGCTTGTCAGACTCCAAAAATACCGATTGTGAATTGAAACGGGAGATAGGAATATATGGAACAATATGTAATAAAAGGCGGGAATCCGCTGGTTGGCGACGTTGTAATCGGCGGAGCCAAAAATGCAGCACTTGGAATATTGGCTGCAGCGATCATGGCAGATGAGTTTGTAACAGTTACAAACCTTCCAGATGTAAAAGATGTAAATATCCTTCTGGAGGCAATCAGCGAGACCGGTGCGGCGGTAGTACGAGAAGAACGCCACACCGTAAGATTAAATGGAAAGACGATCGGAAGCTGTGTCGTAGACAACAGCTATGTAAAGAAGATGAGAGCATCCTACTATTTGCTTGGTGCGCTTCTTGGTAAGTATCACCATGCAGAGGTAGCACTTCCAGGTGGATGCAACATTGGAAGCCGTCCGATTGATCAGCATTTAAAGGGATTCCGTGCGCTTGGCGCAACCGGAAAAATCAGCAACGGTATGATCATTGTTGATGCAAAGAGATTAGTTGGTGCACGTATTTATTTCGATAAGGTATCTGTAGGTGCAACGATCAATGTAATGCTTGCAGCGACTCTTGCAGAGGGACGCACTGTTCTTGAGAACGTAGCAAAAGAGCCTCATATTGTAGATGTTGCAAACATGTTAAACAGCATGGGCGCTAACATTAAGGGTGCAGGAACCGATGTGATCCGAATTGAGGGTGTAAAGAGCCTTCATGGAGCAGAGTATAGTGTCATTCCAGATCAGATCGAGGCAGGAACCTTTATGATGGCAGCAGCTGCGACCAGAGGTGACATTACAGTAAAAAATGTCATTCCAAAGCATTTGGACTGCTTAAGCTCAAAGCTTCGTGAGATCGGCTGTGAGGTATCTGAGTTTGACGATGCGGTTCGTGTTGTCTGTAAAGAGAGACTTCATGCAACTTCAGTTAACACACTTCCATATCCAGGATTTCCGACCGATATGCAGCCACAGATGTCAGTTGTATTGGCACTTGCCCGCGGTACCAGTGTTGTCACAGAGAGCATTTTTGACAATCGTTTCCGCTACGTCGATGAGTTAAATCGCATGGGCGCAAGCATTCAGGTTGAGAGCAATATTGCAATTATCAATGGAATCGAGCAGTTCTCAGGAACCTCAGTTACTGTACCGGATCTTCGTGCCGGAGCAGCACTTGTCATTGCAGGACTTGCCGCACAGGGTGTAAGTGTTCTTGAGGATATCGTATACATCAAGAGAGGTTATGAGGATTTTGCAGAAAAGCTGACAAGCCTTGGCGGTGTAATCGAGGAAGTTGAGACTGAAAAAGATATCCAGCGATTCCGTTTGAAGAATGGAACAACGAACAGCTAACGCGATTTTTATCGTTACTAAGCCTTCTAGCAGCAAAGCAATTCGTAGGTATCAATTAATATAATAAAAAAATATAAAAAGTACTTGCTTTTTTATACGAATAGGGGTATAATCCCCTATGCAAAAAAGAAGGGCTGAAAAAGCCCAATATATCCCCCTTATTCAGAGTGATGGAGATACATAGGATCTGTGAAGTCACGGCAACCCCTTGAAAGAGGAAGGTGCCAACCTGAGCGAGCAGGCTTGCCTGCAGTCGAACAATAAGAGGTGAACGGATAAATAGAATTTTGTCGGTCCGCCCCTTAGGGGGTGGGCCTTTCGTTTTGCAAAAAATAGATAACAAACAAAAGAGAGGAAAAAATGGCACATTATTTATTTACATCTGAATCTGTAACCGAAGGACATCCAGACAAGGTCTGCGATCAGATCTCTGACGCAGTATTGGACGCAATGCTTGAGCAGGACCCGATGAGCCGTGTTGCATGTGAGACCTGCACTACCACTGGTCTTGTTATGATTATGGGTGAGATCACCACAAAGGCACAGGTTGATATCCAGAAGGTCGCAAGGGATACCATCAGAAAGATTGGTTACACCGATGCTGCATATGGCTTCAGCGCAGATAGCTGTGCAGTTATGACCGTTCTTGACAAGCAGTCCACTGATATCGCAATGGGCGTTGATAAGTGCTTAGAGGCAAAGAATGGTGAGGATGAGGACGATCTTGATACTGGAGCTGGTGATCAGGGTATGATGTTTGGTTATGCAAGCAACGAGACTCCAGAGCTGATGCCGTATCCGATTTCTCTGGCACATAAGCTGGCACGCAGACTGACCGAGGTTCGTAAGAATGGTACTCTGTCTTATTTAAGACCAGATGGAAAGACTCAGGTTACAGTAGAGTACGATGAGAACGACAAGCCAGTACGTTTAGATGCAGTGGTTCTTTCCACTCAGCATGATCCGGATGTAACCCAGGAGCAGATCCATGAGGATATCAAAAAGTTCGTATTTGATGAGGTAATTCCGGCTGAGCTTGTTGATGAGAACACCAAGTTCTTCGTAAATCCGACCGGACGTTTCGTAATCGGTGGACCTCAGGGTGATAGCGGACTGACTGGAAGAAAGTTAATCGTAGACACCTACGGTGGTATGGCAAGACACGGCGGCGGCGCTTTCTCTGGAAAGGACTGTACCAAGGTAGACCGTTCTGCATCCTATGCAGCACGTTATGTTGCAAAGAACATCGTAGCAGCCGGCTTGGCACAGCGTTGTGAGATCCAGGTTTCCTATGCAATCGGTGTTGCACATCCAACTTCCATCACAGTTAACACATTTGGAACTGGAAAGGTAGCAAACGACAAGTTAGTTGAGATCATCCGCGAGAATTTTGATCTTCGTCCAGCTGGAATCATCAAGATGCTTGATCTGAGACGTCCAATCTACTCTCAGACAGCTGCATATGGTCATTTCGGTAGAACTGATATTGATCTTCCTTGGGAGAAGACCGATAAGGCAGAAGCATTAAAGAAGTATCTGGCATAAAAATGGCAGGATATGGAAATCAGAAGGTGTTCATTCTGTACGAGGATGAACACCTTCTCGTGGTAAAAAAGCCATTTGGCATGGAATCGCAGAGAGGAAAAAGCTTTGCAATGGACTTGGAAAGCTTGCTTCGAGGCTATTTAGCTGAGAAAAACAAAACAGATCGGCCGTATCTGGCTGTCGTACACAGACTAGATCGCCCAGTCGCTGGTGTGATGGTTTATGCAAAGACCAAAAAAGCAGCGGCAAATTTAAGTAGTCAATTGCAAAGTGACAGTTTTTCAAAGATTTATGAGGCCGTGGTAAGTGGTGATGTGCCTGCTTATGAAGGTAGATTAGATGACTATCTGGTAGCTGATAAGAAAACAGGAACAACAATAGTAACAGATGTAACTGTACCAGATGCGAAAAAAGCCATTTTAACATGGAAGGAAATCGAAAAAGATCAACTAAAATCGGCTGAGGTGTTAGCATCTTATCTGAATAGTCCAGCACCTGAGGGCGGTTGGCACTGTCTTTGGATTGTGCTACAGACCGGTCGTCATCATCAGATTCGCGCACAGCTTTCCCATGCGAAGATGCCGATTGCAGCAGATAGCCGCTATGGTGGTATGAGGGCAAATGGACCAAGAGGGGCCATTGCACTTTGCGCGGCACAGCTGTCATTTCGACATCCAGTGACAGGAAAATACTTGACATTTTGCTGGAATGATGATACCAATATAACAGCAGTTACCGGAAGATGATCAGAAGATGACTGCAGTCAGACTATTTATTGAGGAGATACGATTATGAAGAAGGTTGTTAAGTTTGGCGGAAGTTCTTTAGCTAGTGCAGAGCAGTTTACAAAAGTAAAAGACATCATCTGCAGCGACGCCGACAGACGCTATGTGGTTCCGTCTGCGCCGGGAAAGCGTTTTTCCGGTGACACCAAGGTTACAGATAT
>CAUCWU010000097.1 GCA_958446555.1 uncultured Lachnospiraceae bacterium
TTTAAACTCAAATTTTCCATACGTTACTTGTTCCTTTACAGAAAGGAGATGCTGCCTGTTCGCAGCACCTCCTTTGGTACTTCCTTTTTATTTTTAGTGCTTAAAGTGTCTCATTCCTGTGAACACCATAGCAATTCCATATTCGTTGCACTTATCAATGCACTCTTGATCGCGGATGGATCCGCCTGGCTGAATAATCGCAGTGATACCTGCCTTATGAGCAGCTTCTACATTATCAGCAAATGGGAAATACGCATCAGATGCCAAAACAGCACCCTTGGTTGCGTCCGGTCCAATCAGCTCGTTTGCATGCTCAAAACACTGCTCGATTGCCCATACACGGTTTACCTGTCCAGGTCCAATACCAACTGTCTGCAGATCCTTTGCAACAGCAATACCATTGGATTTTACAAACTTAACAACCTTCCATGCAAAGAGCAGATCTTCCATTTCCTTCTCAGTTGGAGCTTTCTCGGTGACAACCTTTACATCACCGTCAAGAAGCTTGCTGTCGATATTCTGAACAATCAGACCGCCATTTACTTTCTTTAAGTCAAGTGCAGATGCCGGCTGCTTCTCGCTGATATCAGCAAGCTTTAACACGCGGACATTTCTCATAGAACCGTCCTTCTTAAAGCTTAACATCTTCAGAGCTCCCTCTGTGTAAGACGGAGCGACAATAACCTCAAGGAACATGGATTTCATATCCTTTGCGATTGTCTCGTTGATCTCGCGATTAGAAACAACAATACCACCATAGATGGATACCTTATCTGCTGCGAATGCCTTCTTCCATGCCTCCTCAATTGTATCAGCACTTCCGACACCGCACGGATTTCCATGCTTGCAAGCGACAACAGTTGGCTCGGTAAACTCCTTAAGAAGCTCCAATGCACCATTTGTATCGTTGATGTTGTTGAAGGACAATGCCTTTCCATTTAACTGCTCAGCATCGACAAGAGAACCCTTCTTCTTACCGATCTCGCGGTAGAATGCAGCCTTCTGGTGCGGGTTCTCACCGTAGCGCATATCCTCAACCTTCTCGAAGGTCATTGTAAGTGTCTGAGGTAAGCTGTCATCGCCGCGCTCTTTCTTCAGATAATCGGCAATCATCGTGTCGTAGCTGGAGGTATGCATAAATACCTTCTGCATCAGATAAAACTTAGTATCTAGACTTACCTGTCCGTCTGCCTTAAGCTCAGCTAACACTTTCTCATAATCAGAAGGATCAGTGACAACGGCAACATCCTGATAGTTCTTTGCAGCAGCGCGCAGCATAGTTGGTCCACCGATATCGATATTTTCAACAGCCTCAGCTCTGGTAACACCGTCCTTTAAAATAGTAGCCTTAAATGGATATAGGTTTACAATTACCAAATCAATCGGTTCAATTCCAAGCTCCTGTAGCTGCTTCATATGCTCTGGGTTAGAACGCATTGCAAGAAGTCCTGCATGCACTGCCGGATGCAGTGTCTTTACTCTGCCATCAAGACATTCCGGAAAACCTGTAAGATCAGAAATCTCCATCGCCTTTACACCGGCCTCTGTTAACCTCTTATAGGTTCCTCCTGTTGAAATAAGTTCGATCCCAAGCGCCTCCAGCTCTTTTGCCAGTTCCACTACGCCTGTCTTGTCTGATACACTGATTAATGCTCTCATTGTCCTCTCCTTCGTTTCAACTGCGTATTCAATTAAGATATTTATAACATTCGGATTCGCTGATTCGCTTTGCAAAACGCTGCATCCTCATGTTTTTCTGGGTCTCAAAGTGGTAATCTTCCTCATGCAAGCATGATTAGCTTATGACTTTTCGACCCTAGTATCATTTATTATTGCACAAAATTCATCATAATGCAAGTGGAAAACAGGCGAATCTGGTTTTGGATTGATTCAATACTTGATTATACAGACAGTTTGCTGTACAATATCAGTATTGTTATAACAGTTTCTTTGATATTTAAACAAAAAAAGTTTGTAGGAGGTATTACAATATGGTTGCATTTGAGTTTCCTGAAGAAACAAAACTGGATGTCATTGTGACATTTGATACGAAAAGCCATTCTGATGATGCATATGCACTCACTTATGCATTGCTGAGCAGCCGTCTTCGCGTACTTGGCATTATTGCGACACGCTTTAATCAATCAGATAGTGTTTCCCAGAGCCGTAAGGCTGCTTTACATCTGGAGTCTTTGTTGAAGAGTCAGACACCAGTATACGATGGTTTTCCTGATTATTTTGAGGAAAATTCTGAAAATCAAGCGCTTTCTGACGGTGTAAAATTTTTAATTGAGCAGGCATCCCAAAAGCCGGTGACAGTTCTGTGTATGACTGTTTTGACTGATATCGCGTTTGCGATCCACGCATGCCCTTCCATCGTTCCAAATATTCGTATCGTTTGGGCCGGAGGTGGTGCTTACCCGAAGGGTGCTCAATATGAGCCAAACATTATCAATGACCGTGAAGCGGCCAACTTTGTCCTTCAAAGTGGTGTGGAATTTTTCCAGATTCCGAAGAATGTCTATCGTATGTTTAATGTCTCCTTTAGTGAACTTTTCTTAAAGGTAAAGCCATACGGTGAGCTTGGTGAATATCTCTATAATTTGATCATCGAGCGTGCAATGGACAAAAAACGTCCACTTCGAACTGGTTGCTACTGGGTACTTGGTAATCTTGCAATTATTGGTGCTGTGCTTTGCGAATGGAATTTTTGCTTAGAAGAGCGCCCAGCTCCGTCATTTACACGTCACTGTGTCTATATGGATGTTGGCACTCATGAAAAAATCAATGTATTTAAAGATATTGATACACGCTTTATTTTGGAAGATTTCTTTGCAAAAGTACAGATTTTTTCGATGGAAGAAAACTGATAAAAGTCTGATAAAGATAAAAGAGAAGGGATTTCGCAAATCGCGAAATCCCTTTTTGTTACGATTGATATGATGTCAATGAACGACTTTTAAGCCTTTTTCTCTGAAATCAAATATCTTTGAAATCGGTTAAGGTGAAGTCGTCATCATCATCGTCGTCTGTATAAAATTCTGGAGTTGTGCTCTCTACCTCGATGAAATCATCTGCTACTGGAGACTCCTCTGCTGCATGAAGGCTGTTTAACTGCTCACTGATCTTGTCGATATCAGCTGCTGCAACCTTAGATGACTCAGTCGCCTTTGTGTTCTCAGAAAGGCTATCAAGCTCACCTACATGGGTAACACCTGCTGCCGGAGCCTTATCAAATACCTTGGTCTCACTGGATGGACGTGTTGCTGTCGGTGCTACTGGGCGCTTTGCTCTTGGAGCGGCTGTGTTTGGTCTTGCCTGACGAGGCTGTCTTGGAGCAGCTGTCTCTGGCTGTCTAGCAGATCTTGTCTGAGTTCCAGTTGGTCTTGCAGACTGGCTTCTCACTGGTCTAGCTCCCTGCGGACGCTCAGAAGTTTCTTTTGATACACGAGTAACCTTGGATGTGGTTGTGCTCTTCTCAAAACCGCTGTCAGCACTCTTTTGAACACGGCGTACACGGGAAGTTCCCTCCTCGCGACCTTCGGTCATTCTGGTATCGCCCATCTCATCTCTTCTAACTCTTCTGGTAGATGGCTGAGCGTTTCTTGGTCTTGCCTGTTGAGCACGTGTCTTTGCTGCACTTTCAAGCTCAGATACCTGCTTCTTTGCCTTCTTTAATTTAGAAGACTTGGAGATCATGCGGATAAAGAATACAAGCATTAAGAAGGTGACAACGCCAAGAGCGACAACGCCAATTAAGCCATAAGTTTTTACTTTATCCTTTAAGTTGTTGTAATTTTGCTGCTGCATTGATGCAGAATTGTTTAACTTTGCAATTTCCTCGCTGTCCTGAGAAGACATTGAATTATAGCTGTCCTGAAGACTAGAAAGTTCGTCACTTAAGCTGGATGCCTGTGCCTGAAGCTCGCTGTCTGGATCTGCTACAAAGCGAAGGCAGCTTCCGTTAGAACCGTCAAAACGGTAGAATCCCTGATTACCGTCTGAATCCATCGCGTAGATCAGATACATATTGGAATCGCCAGCCTGAGAGTTAAACCATGCCGGAACAATACGACCACTGACATTAATATCAACACGCTCATATCCACTTGGAACAGTTACGTCACTATTCGGAAGAATAATTGCGTAAGAGGTTGTCACGGAAGTGAAATCAACATAAGGAATTGCCTGATCAAGTTCCTCATTATATACATACCATACGATACTGGAATCGTCCTGTACAACTGGAAGTAAATATAAACCAGTTGCTGTCTTTGCTGCATTGCAAACAGCTCCGTGATAGGTATATGTAATCTGCTCTGAATTTGCCGGAAGTGTCACTCCGTCAAGTGATTGTGCAATATTTAACTCCTGTGTACCATCTGTCTGTGCAGTTTCTTCACTTGCTGCATCGACGGATTCTGCACTGGTCTCTTCTCCGGTCTCAGCCGAAGTTTCCACTGATTCAGTTGCCACTTCATCAGCGTAACAAACCGTTGCTGCCGGAACAGCTACGGTCATGCATGCTGCTACAAACAGCCCTGCAAAACGTCTCATGTTTCCATCCTCCAAATCATCTGTTCTTTTTTGTTGCATTGTTCTATCAACATTTACCGTACCTATCTATACTAAAGCACAAATTGGGTTCTGTCAATAGATTTAAGAGAATTGAAAGGAACAAAAAAAGTACATCTGCCGGGTGACAGATGCACTTTTTTGAAAATTTAAGCTTCGTCAATCGCTTTTCCGATGTCGTGTCTCATATATTTATTATCAAATGAAATCCACTCGGTTGCCTGATAAGCCTTTGCTCTTGCTTCCTTCAAATCCTTTCCGGTAGCAGTCACACCAAGCACTCTTCCACCGTTTGTCACAAAGGTATCGCCCTGCTTTTTTGTTCCTGCATGGAAGACAAAATAATCATTCTTGCCGTCAAATGCCTCAAGTCCAGAGATTGGAAGTCCCTTTTCATAGTGAACCGGATAGCCATCTGATGCCAAAACGACGCAGACAGCTGCATTGTCTTCAAACTGAAGATCAATGGTATCTAGTGTCTGGTCAATACAAGCCTCAAACAGATCCACAATGTCGTTTTTCATACGAGGAAGAACAACCTGTGTCTCAGGGTCGCCAAATCTAGCATTGTACTCCAAAACCTTTGGTCCATCAGCAGTTAACATCAGTCCAAAGAAAATGATACCCTGGAAGGTACGACCCTCTGCACGCATCGCATCGACAGTTGGCTGATAGATATGCTCTCTACAGTAGGCATCGACTTCTTTTGTGTAGAATGGGCTTGGTGAAAAGGTTCCCATACCACCAGTATTTAAGCCCTGATCGCCGTCCTTTGCACGCTTATGATCCTGAGCACTCGTCATCACGCGGTAGGTATTTCCATCTACAAAAGTCAAAACAGATACTTCTCGACCAGTCATAAACTCCTCTACAACGATGGTATCGCCAGCAGAGCCAAACTGCTTGTCAAGCATCAGTGTCTTTACACCTTCCATGGCTTCCTCTCTGGTGTTGCAGATCAGAACACCTTTTCCAAGAGCCAAACCATCAGCCTTTAATACGATTGGCATTTTAGCAGTCTTTAAATACTCGATTGCTTCCTCTGGAGAATGGAAGTTTTCATATGCAGCAGTTGGAATGCTATACTTTTTCATCAGATCCTTTGAAAATGCCTTGGAACCCTCCAAAATTGCCGCATTCTTGCGAGGTCCAAAAACGCGAAGACCTCTTTTCTCGAATACATCAACAATACCTCCTACCAGTGGATCGTCCATACCTACAACAGTAAGGTCAATGCCGTTTTCTTCTGCGAAATCAGCAAGCTTGTCAAATTCCATCGCTGAAATCGGAACACACTCTGCAATCTCACCAATTCCGGCATTTCCCGGTGCACAATATAACTTTGTTACTTTCGGACTCTTGTTGAGCTTCCATGCAATTGCATGCTCTCTTCCGCCGCTTCCTATAATTAGTACCTTCATATTGCCTGCAACCTTCCTTTTTGTTTTATCTAGTCAATCTTTGATATGGGCAATTCCATTCTCAACTGTTACCTTGCCATTTGCAATTAAATCAATCGCCTTTGGAAGGATTACCCACTCAGCCTGCTCCATTACACGTCTCTGCAGAACTTCTGGTGTATCTCCTTCCTCGATTGCAACTGCCTTTTGTAAAATAATTGGGCCATTGTCAAGCACTTCGTCTACAAAATGAACCGTAGCACCTGTAACCTTCACACCGCGCGCCAATGCTTTTTCATGAACTGTTAGTCCATAATAGCCTTTTCCACAGAAAGATGGAATCAAAGACGGATGAATATTGATAATGCGATTGTGATATTTTTCAATCAGTTTTGGCGGAATGTACATCAGACAGCCAGCCAATACAATTAAATCCACTTCTGCCTCGTCGACAAGGCTGATAACTGCATCATTAAAAGCATCCCTTGATTCAAACTGCTTTGGAGACAGCGCTTTGGCTAAAACGCCAGCCTTTTTTGCGCGCTCCAATGCATATGCTTTTCGATTATTGGAAAAAACAAGTGCAATTTCAGTGTTTGTGATCTCTCCAGATGCAATCTTGTCAATGATAGCCTGCAGATTGGTTCCACCGCCGCTGACAAATACTGCAATTTTCAATTTGCTCATTTTAAGATAACACCCTTCTCTCCAGCTTCAATCTGTCCAACACGATATGCCTTATCCCCAGCAGCTTCAATTGCTGCGATTGCTGCATCTGCCTGTGACGGGTCAACTGCAATCACAAGACCAAGACCCATGTTGTAGGTGTTGTACATCATCTGCTCTTCAACATTGCCCTTCTTTGCCATCAACTTAAAGATTGGAGGAATCGGATAACTGTCCTTTTCAATTACAGCAACTGTATCGTCCTTGAGCATACGCGGAATGTTCTCATAGAAACCACCACCGGTGATATGGCTGCAAGCCTTTACCTTTACGCCTGCGTCCTTCATGCTCTTCATTGCCTTTACATAGATACGGGTAGGAGTAAGAAGTGCCTCGCCAAGAGTGGTTCCCAGTTCATCATAGTAGGTATCCAGACTTTCCTTTGTCATCTCGAAAATCTTACGAACCAGTGAGAAACCATTGGAGTGAACACCACTTGATGCAACACCAATCAAAACATCACCAGCCTTTAAATCCTTTCCCGTGATCATATCCTTCTCATCGACAATACCAACAGCGAAACCAGCAAGATCATACTCGTCTTCTGGCATCAGTCCTGGATGCTCTGCAGTTTCACCACCAATCAGTGCAGCATCTGACTGTAAGCATCCCTCTGCAACACCCTTTACGATATCAGCAATCTTTTCTGGATAATTCTTTCCACATGCGATATAGTCTAGGAAAAACAGCGGCTCTCCACCAGCACATGCAATATCATTTACACACATTGCTACGCAGTCAATACCGATCGTGTCATGCTTGTCCATCAAAAAAGCAAGCTTTAACTTAGTTCCAACACCGTCTGTTCCTGATACAAGAGTTGGCTTTTCCATCTGCTTAAAACGCTCCATAGAGAATGCGCCAGAAAATCCACCAAGTCCGGTCAGTACCTCCGGTCTCAATGTCTTTTTAACGTGCTCCTTCATCAATTCAACTGACTTGTAACCTGCCTCAATGTCAACTCCAGCGTGCTTGTAATCCATGTTGATCTCCTTCTGCTGCTTTGCAGCGCTACTTATGTAATATGGTGTGGTATACATGTTTTTATGACTATCAAATCTGTTATTCTATTTTTTTCTATTTACTGTATTAATTTATATTGTAAATAGTTCGATATTTTGCAGAAATGCATGAATTTACATCTGCTTTAAATATTCGCTATAACCGATGCTCTCAAGCTTTGCAGCCTTCTTTTCAACGGTCTCCTTCATATTTGCAGTGTAAGCTTC
>CAUCWU010000098.1 GCA_958446555.1 uncultured Lachnospiraceae bacterium
TGTTGTCGAATACGGTCATGTGCGGATACAGAGCGTAGTTCTGGAATACCATTGCGATATCTCTATCCTTCGGCTCTACATCGTTAACAACCTTATCACCAATCTTTAACTCACCAGAGGAGATTTCCTCCAGACCTGCGATCATACGAAGGGTGGTAGACTTACCACAACCAGATGGTCCTACGAAGATGATGAATTCCTTATCTGCGATCTCAAGGTTGAAATCCTTAACGCCGACAAAGCCGTTAGGATAAACCTTAGTTACATTCTTTAAAGACAAACTTGCCATTTGAATTTCCTCCCTAATTTTCGAAACTGTTGACAGTCAGTTTTCTGATAGCATTATAATACATGATTTCACTCTTTTTTACAACACTGTTTTTTACCAAAAAAGCGATGACATTTTTATCTATGTTGTACACATATTTTTCACATTTTGTTAGTAGGTTGAAAAGGCGTTTTTTAGCAAATCTCCACAAAACCTTCACCAAGTACCTCTCTTGAGTCATTCACAATTACAAATGCCTTGTTGTCGATCTCCAAAACCAAATCTTTGATCCGTGCAATTTCACGAGGAGAGATCACACAAATAAGGATCGTTTTGTCTTGATTGGTATACATGCCATAACCACAAAGTCCAGTGACTCCTCTGCCAAGTTTATTTAAAATTTCATCCGCAATCGTTTTCGACTGATCTGAGATGATATATAACATTTTCGCTGACGTACTACCCTCCATGATTCGATCCGATACCTTTGCAGTCAAATAGACAACCACAATTGAGTACAGTGCAATGCGAACACCAAATACAAAGATGCCAACTGCCGTGATAATAATGTCAAGCAACTGCATTAATTTAGGCAATGAAATGTGAGGAAAGAAATGCTGCAAAATCGCGCCGCACATATCGGTACCGCCTGTTGTTCCCTTTCCCAAAAAGACAAGGCCAATTCCGATACCCATGCTGACACCGCCAAATACCGATGTCAAGAATAAATCCGGCTGCTCAAACAGTTTCACATAAGGAATCACTGCCAGCCAAAAAGAAAGAAGAAGTGATCCTGCAACTGTTCGCTTTGCAAAATCCCAGCCTTTTATCTTTAGCACGATTGGAATCATCGGCACATTTAATAGAAGGTTTGTCACCCACAGTGGAATCCCTCCAGGAATGAGCCCACTTGTCACTTCCTTTACAATAATCGCAATTCCAGTAAAACCACCCGGCACCATTCCATCCGGATCAAGAAAAAACTGCAGTGAGACTGCCATAATCGCCGTTCCTGCCACAATCAGCAAATATTCTACGGCTTTTTTCTGTCGAATCATAAGTTTTTTTAGCATATTTTCTCCTTAAAAGACAAAGAAAGCAAAATCCTGCGAAGGATTTTCCTTTCTTTTTTCTTCTTATTACTATATACTTTTTCCAACGTACATAAACGAATACCTACGAAATGGAGTTTACTATGACATACGAATCTTCTTATACACTACTGATTGGCCACCGTATTCGAAACGAACGCCTTGCCCTCGGTATGACACAGACCGAATTTGCCAAGCTTCTCGGCATATCACCTAGCTATCTCGGTGCACTTGAACGCGGCACACGCCCAGTTTCTCGAAGTATCATGAATCGCTTGCATGAAAAGACTCATATTTCCTATGACTATCTGCTAGAAGGATTATCGAAACCAGATACACCAGCACCACTTTCTCAAAATATCGTTGCGGAGCCGGAGCACTACCGAATCCGCCGCGATATTGGCCTGCTGCTTGTCTCCTGTACACCGCGCGAGGCAAAGGATTGCTATCAGTTGATTCACACGTATCTAGATCACCTAAGAAGCACTGACTCCTCTACACCAACAAGCGAAACACCATAAATACAATACATACAGCTACCCCGCCGATAAAGTAAGGGTCAATCAGTCTTCTTGGTCCTCTTTTTTCAAGCGCCTCTTTCTCACCGCCATGCAAAACCCATGCAAAATAATCTTCTCTGTCAGATAGTTTTGCCAAAAGCTTCACCAATAATACTAAAAGTGCAGTTGTCACAACCGCGACGACACCTATGATTACAATGGCTGTAACCATATAGGTCTGCTGAAAGATACCAGAGATCTCAAGCGTACTACTCTGTGCTTCGCCAGATGCCGTAAGTGCTGTCAATGCATTGATTGCCTGGGCAGACTGGAAATTAATCAAAAAGTGAATCACCATTGACGCATAGATGCTTCCGGATGCCTCTACAACAGCGGCAAAAATAACGCCTAATGCAAATCCATAAGAAAACTGATTAAAATTTAGATGCATCAGTCCAAAGATCAATCCGCTCACAAGGGCTGCCTTCCAAAAGCCATGGCTTCGATAACCATGGAAAAATACACCTCGAAAAACAAATTCCTCACTAAGTGCTGGAATCACAGCCAAAAATAAAATATTCATCCAGCCTGGTCCGCCTGTCATCTGCTCTGCAAGTCCTGCTGCCGCATTCGGTACAAACATGGAACTAAGCAGATTCAAAAATGACAGAAGTGGCATTGACAAAATCATTATGCCAACCAGACACAAAAGAGAGCCAATACCCAATCTGCGATGACGAATCTCTCTGTGAAGATTGATGTGTTCTTTTGCGACATATCCGCCAACTGGAAGCAGAATCAAAAGCTGTGCCACCAGTAAATCGACATAGACTGGAAGCTCCATGTCCTTTGTCAAAAGCGCATATACATAGGAGCCTCCAATCGATACAATCGTCAAAATCAAGAAGGTGAGATTTAATTTTGCTGTTTTTGTCATTCAATCACCCTCTTACTGCTCTTTTTTATAGGTAATACGAGTATCGCCGATCTCGATCTTTCCTTCCTTAAGCAGATGACCAAGTGCACGCTTGAATGCATTCTTGCTCATCTTAAGCTCTCTTTTAATCTTGTCCGGCTCTGCCTTCTCGCCAAATGGAAGATAACCACCCAATGAATCCATTGCGCGAAGAATCGTCTCACTATCGGTATCCATCTGCAGATATGCCTTGTCACGAACTGCCAAATTCAGCTTGCCATCAGCGCGGACCTCGATGACACGGGCATTTACCTGATCACCAGTGCGATAATTGTCATAGATTTCCTTCTTCGGAATCAGACCAAAATAGCGGTTGTCTACTGCGACAAACACACCAATCTCTGGATTGACACGGTAAACAGTACCTGTTACCTGATCTCCCTTCTGATATGGGCTGTCACTGTGAAGACGCTCATATACCTTCATCGTCGCACACAGACGATTGCTCTTGTCAAGATATAATGCAACTAAGCAATGCTCTCCTCTTCTAACTGGAACGGTTTGCTCTTTAAATGGAAGAAGAAGATCCTTCTCCAGTCCCCAATCCAAAAAAGCACCGATTCTGGTCTTTTCCTTTACAGTCAGAACAGCCATCTCGTCCATTACAAGAAGCGGTCTTCTGGTTGTGGAGATGATACGATCCATCGAATCTTTGTATACGAATACTTCGATCTCATCTCCTTCTTTTGTTCCTTCCGGAACCTGCTTTCTCGGTAGCAATACGCTCTCTCTTTCCCCTTCATGTCCCAGATAAACGCCAAATTCCTTTGTGCGAAGCACAGTCAGCGTTTGCATCTTTCCTAATTCGATCATACTTCCTCTCATTCTGCCGCATTGCGGCTTGTGTAATATTTACTTTCAATTGATACCTACGAATTCGATAATTGCATACGTAGTCAATTCATCTTTCTTAAGCTGAACAATGACTTTTCCATCGTCAGTTTTCGTGACAACTGGAATCATCGTATCTCCAAGTAACGCCTGATAGCGATACTCTGCTCTGACCTGATGCAAAGAAAAATCCGATGGCAGGTAACGGCTTGCCATCAGCACATACTGCGTATTGTTGACGTGGTGATTGCTGTCAAGATGCTCGTTAAGAACGGTAATCGGCTCCATCGTGATACCTTCCTTTGGCGCTGTGATCTTTCGCTCTGCATAAGGCATTTCAAGCGGCTCACCCAATTCATACGGGCTACTGTCCTCTTCTGTAATGCGCACCGGACGCATTTTGGATGGCTGAACCAACACCCAGTTTGAATTTGCGACAACACACTGTGTCCCGTCTGGCTTTTGAATACAGAAATTTCGCATACCAAGCGTTCCCTTAAAGCGATAAGCTTGCGTACCGATCTCAATATATTCACAGCATTTTGGACGCTCCTTTATGATAATCTGCCAAGAATTTAACAGCCACACTCGGTCTCGCTTTTTCAACAGCTCAGTTCCGTTTCCTACATCCTCTGAGTGAAATACACTGCAGTCTTGAAGATAGTTCATGATTCCTGCTAGTGATAGTCTTCCATCCTCATCGGTCTCACTAAAACGAACCCTGCTGGTAAATGTATACATATCAATTCCTCCATCTAGAGCACCAAACGGCTCCTTTTGATTATATCATTTCCTTTTGGGAAAAGAAAGTAAAATTTTATATATTTTTCAAAAAAATGCTTGACATTTTTGCGATACTGTATTATTATAAACGTGTTGCTTAAAGCGCTATCGCCAAACGGTAAGGCACTGGACTCTGACTCCAGCATTTTCCAGGTTCGAATCCTGGTAGCGCTGCTAACTTAGACGCTGTGGTGGTTGCCACAGCGTTTTCTTTTTAGAATTGCTAAATTCCCTGCAACAAAGCATTCGTAAGAGATCAATTATATCAAAAAGAGAGCCGCCTCATCATGCGAGACGACTCTTTTTTTCTGTCAATTATTAGGTGAGGTGCTTACCTATTTTAGTTTGCAGCTGCTTCAAATGCGTCATACTGCTCTGTGGTGTACGGATCCTTTGATGTCTCAAAGTTTACATAGCGGTAACCGCTTACGATACCATACAGACTGTAAATCTTGCTGTAGTCATTTACATGAGTTAACTGCCAATGAATGTTATAGTACAGAGGAAGAGAAAGTACATTCTCGATCATGTAAGCCTCTGCATCTGCATATGCCTCATAACGATTGTCCATATTGTCGGTGATTGCATCTGCGGCATTTACCATATCAGTGAAGGTCTTGAAGGTTTCGACTAACTCTGGTGCAGTCTCCTTTCGCTGCCCAAAGGGCTGCCCTTTACTGCCAAAAAGGTAAAAAAAGGGCAAAGGAAATCAACCTTTTTATAATCACCATTGATTATCCTTTGCTTTCTTTTTTTTCGTTATTCAGCTGTTTTTTATTATATTATTTTGTATTTCCCTTGTCAAGCACTTTTTCACTTTAACCTAGCAGAATTGCAAAGTGGTAAATTTTCATCACAGTGTCTTTCCTGCAAACTGCGCATCGTACAGTGAACGATAAAATCCATGCTTGTCCATTAACTCGTTATGTGTTCCCTGTTCGATCACCTCTCCCTCTCTGACGACCAAAATGCAGTCTGCATTCTGAATCGTGGAAAGTCTGTGGGCAATGACAAAGCAAGTCTTATCTTTCATCAGCTCTAGCATCGCCTCCTGAATCTGAAGCTCAGTTCTTGTATCGACATTTGATGTTGCCTCATCCAAAATCAGCATATGGGCATCTAGAAGCATTGCTCTTGCAATCGTTAGCAGCTGTTTTTGTCCTTTTGAGATGTTTCTTCCGTCATCGGTTAACACGGTGTCGTATTTTTGTGGCAAACGCATGATGTAGTTGTGAATGCGGGCTGCCTTGCAGACACGCTCAACATCCTCTAATGTTGCATCCGGCTTTCCGTAAGCAATGTTTTCAAAAATGGTTCCGTGAAACAGCCAAGTGTCTTGGAGCACCATTGCAAAACCGCGGCGAAGGCTGTCTCTTGTGACATGGGCAATGTCGTTTCCATCGATTGTAATCTTTCCACTGTCGATATCATAAAAGCGCATCAACAGATTGATGATCGTTGTCTTTCCGGCTCCGGTCGGGCCGACAATTGCGACTAGCTTTCCATGGTCTGCCTTTAGACTCAGATCATGAATGATGGTGCGCTCTTTTGTATAGCCGAAGCTGACATGGGACAGCTCGACATCTCCGTAAATATCGGTCAGTACCTTTGCATCGGTGCTGTCAACCGGCTCTTCTGTCTCATCGAGTAGACGAAAGACACGCTCTGCTGCGGCTAACGCAGACTGAAGCTCACTCATGATATTGGCTGACTCATTGATTGGGCCGGAAAACTTTCTGGAATACAGGACAAATGACGAGATATTTCCAAGTGTCATCTGACCAAAGATAAAGCGGATCGCACCAAAGATTGTGACGAGGGCAAGTGAGATATTGTTAACGAGATTGACAGACGGGCCAACCATGCTGCCCATATAGTCGGCTCGATAATACGAATCGACGGCCTCCTCATTTTTCTCCTGAAATTTTCCGATTGTGTTCACTTCCTGATGATAAGCCTTTAAGCTCTTCTGACCAGAAAGCATCTCCTCAATAAAACCATTCAATTCGCCAAGCTTTCCTGAGCGGGCACGAAACAGTGGTCTTGTAATGCCAGTCAACTTTTTGATAAAGAAAATGGTGAGCGGCACAGTGACGACAAAGATTAGAACCAGAGGCGGTGAAATCATGAGCATCATCACAAGTGAACCGATGACAGTGATGGCACTTGCCGCCAGTGACACGACATCGTTGGAAAGGCTTGTGTTGATCGTATCGACATCGTAGGTAATTCTACTGATGATATCGCCTGCCGCATGCGTATCAAAGAAACTAACCGGAAGGCGCATCAGACGGTCAAAAATATTGCTTCGCATCGTGGAGACAATGCGCTTTGTAATCTGAAGCATCACTAAATTTAATAAATAGGCAAGGACTGCTGATGCCAAATATAGGACAATCATGATCACACAGCACTGAACGACTCGTTCCATATCGACCTGCCCTTTTCCTGTCATCGCATCCACAGCATAGCCAGAATACATTGGACCTGCAAGCGACAGCAGATTGGACGTAATACTTAAGACAATTGCCAAAAACAGCCAGCTTTTAAACTGCCACAGATATTTACCTAGACGAAGCAAAATATGGCGCTTTTGCGTTTTTCCGTGGACGAACTGAGCTTGCATTTTCTCTTTTTGTTCTCTTGCAATGCTTCGACACTCCTCTGCCATATTTCGTCTGTCATTTTCCTTCTGGTGAGCCCGACAGGCAGCTTCGATCTCTTCCAATGTAATATCGTGATTGAGGCGTGTTACTGAATCCGTTTGCTGATTGACACCATCCTTTTGATTTACGCTTTTCTCATTTATGTTTTCACTCATCGATTCCACCTCCCATCTGCGACTGACTGATCTCACGGTAAACCTCGCAGTTTTCCATCAGTTCCTTGTGGGTGCCGTAGCCGATCATCTCTCCATCCTCTAGGACAATGATCTTATCGGCACGGTAAATGGAACTGATTCTCTGTGCTACAATTACCGAGGTAATGTTTCCATAATGCTCTCTTATTGCACTGCGAAATCTTGCATCGGTCGCATAGTCGAGTGCACTTGACGAGTCATCCAGCACTAGGATCTGCGGACGTTTGGCGAGGGCTCTTGCAATCAAAAGTCTCTGCTTTTGTCCACCAGACAAATCCATTCCTCGAATGGCAAGCATCGTATCAAGACCTTTTTCTTCAATAAATTCAGCTGCCTGCGCATCTTTTGCTGCTGCCATTGCCTCTTCCTTTGAGACATCGCGGCCAAATCGAATGTTCTCATAAATTGTATCGTGGAAAATGACATCGTTTTGGAAGGCTGCACCAAACAGTGGCATCAGCTCTTTTGAAGAATAGGTGCGCACATCACGTCCATTGACATAGACATGTCCTTGATCTGGATCATAATAGCGCATCAAAAGATTGACAATTGTACTCTTTCCAGA
>CAUCWU010000099.1 GCA_958446555.1 uncultured Lachnospiraceae bacterium
GCGCGGATCCTTTTGGAGCGAAGAACTAGAAAAAACAAAGGGAACAGACCGTGACAAGTTAAAGCAATATTTTGAGATTGAAGGCTGGTATCATGGCCTTTTAGCGGCAGAAGAGAATGGACAAGATATTGAGTCATCACTGATGGAGTTTCAGGAACTCTATCCAGATTTGGATATGGAAGCACGCTTGCATCAGTCAGAAGAAGTACCAGAAGAAATGAGTCATCTGACAATGCATAAATTTTATAATAATATTGTGTCGAGATTAACCTATCAGGAATCGTATCCGCAGTTTCGAGAGAGCATTCAGCAAAAAGCCGATGAATTAGAAGATCTGGCACTTTTTTCAGATATTAGCGGATATAGCAGCCGCAACATCATACAGACAGCAGAGGCCTATAAAAAGCTGGGTGATCTCACACTAGAATATGATTACAGTGCGGCCATCTATATGGGAACCAATACAGTGATGGTTGATATGATGATCTTGTTTTTGGTGATCCTGATTGGTTGGCAGATCTTTTGCAGGGAGCGCGAGAATGGAATCTATCCGATTCTTCAGACGGCAAAAAGAGGAGGCGTGGCATTTATCAGTGCGAAGCTTGCGGCGTATTTTTTGATGCTTGCAATCCTTTCTTTTTTGCTTTATGCGGCACAGTTTTTGTTCGCTTTTTCCTTGTATGGGATTGGAAATTTAGATGTGGCATTGCAGTCACTCTCCGAGTATCGAAATTGTGTGCTTCCAGTTTCAATCGGGACATATATATGGCTGTTTTTGGAAATTAAAGTGGCAGCTTGTTTGGTATTCGGTAGCCTGATTGTATTTTTTATGATAACATGGAAACGATTTGTGCCTGCTGTCTGCAGCTATTTTTGGGTGATGCTGATCGAATATGTATTGTATACCACTGTAAATAGCCTTTCAAAGTGGAATTGGTTTCGCTATGTGAATTTGTTTTCAATATTGGATGCATCACAGCCGTTTATGGTTTATTGGAATTTAAATTTGTTTTCCTATCCAATTTGGGCAGAGTTTGCAAAGATGGTTCTATGTATTGCAACGATTCTTTTGTGTACCGTGCTTTCGATTTTGATTTATTGTCATGAGCGTGAGGGAAAGCGTGTATATGGCATAGCGTCAGGCAGACGAATTGCAGTCTGTTCATTGAGCGGAAAGCATGTGAGCATTTTTGCACATGAGGGATACAAGTTTTATGTGCTCGGCGGAATGGGGGTATTTTTGATTGTGGCTTCGGCTATTTCAATGCACATGGCAGAGGGAATTCCATCTCATACAGGAACGACAGAAATACAGGCATATCGGTATTATATTGAGCAGCTGAAAGGCATATATACCGAAGAGACAAGGGCATGGCTGGATCAGGAAACACAAATTATGCAGATGACCGATCAAGAGGCATTTGAAATTCAGGAGCAATTTCAAAACAGAGAAATTTCTTCGGAGACATACACAGACTGGATGGAGAAACGCCAGCAGTTGATTGAAATGCGGTCAAGAGGGTTTTATAAAATTTTGGCACAGGAACAGGTGATTAAGAATGCGAAAGAGAATGGATTTGAAAATGCAGGATTTGTCGATCAATATAAGATGTCCTATCTGTTTAAGGATGAGAATAATCAAATGTTTCTTGCCTGTGTGCTGCTTTCAGCATTGATTCTGGGCGTATCGGGTCTGTTTGGAATCGAGGAACGAAATGGCATGATGGCGCTGTTACAATCCACGCAAAAGGGACGGCAGCCATTACAAAGAAGAAAATTGTTGCAGACAATTTTGTGCGCAACGGTGCTGTATTCAATTTTGTATGTGCCGTATTATGCAGCAATCTGGCGCGATTTGTTAGAGGTGGATGCGTCCCTTGTCTTAAATGGAGTGCCAGGTTATCAAAAGTTGTCTGTGTCGTTGTCCATTCGTCAGGCATTTGTTGTGATGTTTGTGCTTCGCTATCTGACAGCAGTGATTTGCAGCATCATCACAGCAGCTGTTACCAGTGCAGTAAAGAAACAGGCACTTGGAAGCGTAATCTGTTTCTTACTGTTTTTGGGACCATGTATTTTATATCTTTGGAAGGTAAATCTGTCTGGTGTGAGCGTTGTCGGCGGCCTTTTGCCGCAGCTTACTTTCCAAAACGGACAGGTCATGTTGTATGGTGTGTATTGGATTGGAATGCTGGCGGCAGTAGGAGGCAGTTTTCTTGCTATAAGAAAAAATACTTATCGAAGTAGTTGATTTTAAGTAGTACTACAAAAAATAAAATTAAACGTCTCTTACATAAATCCAGTTTCCTACCCATTCTTGGTTTGTTTCATTGTATAAGCGCTTGTAAATTTTACCATTTTTTTGCATATAATGCCATCTATATTGAATTTGCAGAGGTGATACAATAATATTTTGTAGAAGTAGAACTTGAGGGTTGGTATATGTATGCATGGTTAGTTTGTATTTTCCTTTTAATTCGAGTTGTTTCTAGTATAAATTGGCAGTGAAGAATCATAATATTTTAATGAGGTGACGGTTTCTAGGTATTCGCCATACAGGTAAATATCATACGTACCATCCCCATTTAAAATGGCATAGGCGTTTTCTTCCGTCAGAATAAAATCTTGTTCGTTCATAGTTGAGCTGTTATCGACAGGCAGCGGTTCCCATGTTACAAAGTAAGAGGACAAGAAAACGAAAATGCTGATCAAAAGAAAAATTCCAGAAAAACGGCGAGGCTGTTTGGATGGATGTGCTAACAGCTGAAAGCGTTTTTCAAGACTTCTTTCTTTTATATTGCTAATCGAGAGTGTGCAGGAATCAAAGTAGTTTTTATTTGATACTGCACATTGCTTTTTTATTTTTATCAAACATTCCATATAGGGAATGGTATCCTCAAAGTTTTGCGTGAGAGAAGAATCCACATTGATTTCGAGAAGATTGTTGACTTGTCTTTTTAAAATATATTTCAACGGATTCCACCAATACACAATAAATAATAGTTGAAAGAAAAACTTATACAGCAGATCATGATGCAGAAAATGGGTCATTTCGTGGCGGAAAATAAAGTGCAAATCGTCATCGGAATAGTTATTTTCAGCAGGTAATAAAATGCGAGGATTACGTATGGAAAAAAGCATTGGACTTGAAAGCATCGGAATCTCATAGACAGGAAACTGCTGGCTGATTCCATAGGAAATTTGTATGGACTGAAATGCTTTCATATAGTTTGGATGATACGACACGTTTTTTCCGGTTTGTACAACAATGCGATTAATTTGCTTATACTGACGCCAATAAAGGATGAGTTGAAAAAGTATTCCAATCAACCAAATAACAAGCAGAATATCCCATATGGATAGCCGAATTGAAAAGAAAGCAATGTGGTGCTGACAAATAAAAAAGGAAATTTGCTTGGCTAGTTCGTTCATTGGAAGGATTGCTGTAAAGTCAAAGTCAATCGGCACAACCAGACGCAAAATAGAAAGAAATGAAATGAATGCGATCGTTTTGTATCCGACATTCAGGATTTGTTTTGAACTGCTAAAGAAAATGCAGGAAAGAGAAAATAATACCGTGGATGTCAGAAAAGCCATTAAAATTGTGTAAAAAGATAGTTCAAACATTTTTTCGCCTCCATATATCTATTGTACTACATGAATTCTTAAAGTATTAAATGTTTTTTTAGCTGGCTTTTGAAGAACAATTATCATAACCCTCCTTTCTTAAAAAAATAGATTATATTTGTATAATAATATAAAATTATAAAAAAGTCAAAAGAATTATTGACAAAAAACGATATTTAAAATATAATATAGTCACCGCTAGAAGTTAGAAAAATTTTAAAAGTATTTACTACTTCTTTACCAAAAGAAGTTAGTTACTAAAAAATAAAAAAGGTTATCTAGTAAGTTAAATAGTTTACCCTTTTCACTATGGTTTGTAGTATTGAGATCCATATAATAAGAATTATAAGAAAAAAACTCAGGCAGTCATTTTATAATATTTTGTGCTTGAGTGAAGTGAAAGGAATAGATATAAAAGATGAAATCAAAAAAGAGAAAAATTTTACTCACGATGTTAGTAAATCTAGGGATAATGACATGCATAATACAAATTCCGGGCGAAATAAATGCTCAGGAAGCAACAACCTTTGAGGAAGAAGATTATACCTTGCAGTTGGAAAACTATCAAAAAGAACTGGATATAGATATAAACGAAATTTCATATAATTCAGAAACCGACTGGGATTGGTCATATTATGGTGGAAATCATATTTCAAAAATTGCAAAAGGCGAGAATGGATATTATATTCGCCTTGGCGAGTATATTTATTTTTGTAGCTTTGAACGTGAAAAGTTGATACCACTTTGTGTTCGCCCAGATTGCTTGCACGGTAAGGAAAAATCGAGCGAGAAGAAGGAATTGTGCATGGCTTATGTTGGAGTTGGAAATATTACTATGTTCAGCGGAATTCAAGAAAATGAGGATACATTATATGCAAATTTTGCGATACAAGGCATAGGAGAAGATGGCAAGACATATGCAGGAGATGATTTATATTCAGTCAAAAAAGATGGTAGCAGTCGCGAAAAAATGAATTTAAAAATGGAAAATGCGTCTCGCTTTTGCATTCAGCGAGGAAATGTATATTATGTTACGCATGTAACAGATCCTGCAAAATTAACAGAGACAGAAGGAGTGTACCGGGTGCCACTAGATGGAGGAGATCCAGTCCCGATTGCAGAGGTACAGGGCAATGCGATTTTCGAGATCTATCCGTATGGCGATTTTGTATATGGTTGGTGTGGTATGGAGAATGTGACGTATTTGTTTGTCTATGATTCCAAGACAGAAAAAACGACAGCAAGACGCTTTAAGCAAGAAAATATTCTCTTTTTTATACCGTGGGAAGATGGTTTTATTGGAATGGACAATGGAAAGCTATTTCAGATCAGCCTGGATTTAAAGCAGGTAGAACAGATTGGGACACTACTGTCGGGTAATAAGAATGAATTTGGAATATCGGATCAAGATGAATTTTGGTTGTATAGCTTTCTGTCCAAAGACGCTGACTATTTTTATTTTCAGGGAAGTGTAACGACACAGGAAGAAATAAAAGAGTTTGTAGCCATTTACGAGAAAGAAAATCTGGAACTGCAACAGATTATTTTTGTTGATGGAATGCCCGATTCCCAGTGCATTGGAGTTGATGAGAACCAGATTTTCTTTACCGGAAGAGCAGAGGATGGCGATGCTGTATTTTGGTTGGAAAAGGAAACTATGCTAGAGAAAGATGCACAGTTTCATGTTTTACAGCCATAACAGAATCAATATAACAGAATCAACGCAGCTTCTTTTTGGCAGTTTCCAGAATTTCTTCTAAACGCTCAATTTCTGCTTGGGAACTCAGTGGATTTTTAAGCTCGGATTCCACAAGGGGAGCGAGAAGATAGCTGTCTGCAAAAAGCTGTCGAAAGGACTGGTACTCCTCCAAGAACATGCCACTCAGGACATTTTTTGAATTATCGGCAATGCGAAATGCTCTAGCGAAGGACTTTTTGCGAAAAACAATGGAGTCGACCTCAACGAGTCCCAAATCAGAGAGCTTATGAATGATTGGTTGAACGATATTGGTGGTATATGCGCTGTTTGTTGCAACAATATCGGAGATCGTCATTGGATTTTCGGCATGAGCGAGAATTGAGAGAATCTCAATTTCTCTTTTGGATAAATTTTTTGATGCTGCCATAGAGAACTCCTTTTCGAGTATAGATTTTATTTAAAATTATTTGAAATCAAAAAAATCAAAGTGTAATTTTTTCTAATCTCTTTATATCATAATACAAAACTGTCAAAAGGTCAAAACCTTTCTTTCACTCAGAATGAGGTTTTGGCCTTTCTTGGTTTTTGACTTAAAGAAAAGTTAATAACTGAAATTACATTTTAAATTTATCGTAAGAATTGAACACTTTTCAATATTGTCAGAAAGTGATATACTGTATCTAATTAAAAAAAAGAACAACAAACCGCATTGCGGGAAGGGATGGAAAGTATGAGAAAAAGAACCGTTTTAATCGGTCTTGTTTTAATTGCTGCTGCAGGCGGCGGTTGGTATTATTATAAAAATTATTATAATCAGGAAAAATTGGCATCTGCAGAGTCAGCAGAAGGATCTGTTTATATGAGCAAGGTATCTGATATTATGGATCAGGGCGCACTTGGCATAAAGACGCGCCTTGTCGGTGTTGTAGATCCGCAGGAATCAAAGGATATAAAGCTTGATTCCGATAAGCAGCTCAAGGAGACTTTTGTAGAAGTTGGCGATGAAGTGAAAAAGGGTGATCCTCTGTTTTCCTACGATGTTGAGGCAATGAAGCAAAAGATTCTGGAGGCTGATCTGGAATTAGAGGAGATGAATAATACACTCCAGACGATGAACCAACAGTTAAATGAGCTGAATGTGCAGGCATCTAAGGCAAAGGAGTCTGAGAAGCAGGCGTATAATCTTCAGATTCTTTCAGCACAAAATTCAATTCATAAGCAGGAATATAATATTAGTGTCAAGCAGCTAGAGCGTGCACAGCTGGAGAAAAACGTTGATAATGCAGTTGTCTATTCAGATATTGACGGTATTATAAAGAGTATCAATTCTGATTCATCAGGCAGCGGTGATTCATATAATTATGGTTCTTCTGGTTCAAATGCCTTTATGACAATTCTGGCTACTGGTGATTATAGAATTAAGGGAACATGCAATGAAATGAATATTTACAGCTTATATGTGGGTGAGCAGATGGTAATTCGTCCAAGAGCTGATGAGGATAAAATATATACTGGTGTTGTAAGCAAAATAGAGACAGAGCCGGCAACAGATAATAATAATAACGGTTATTCTGATTCCTCAGCAGAGAGCAGCAAGTATCACTTCTATGTGACTGTCAATGAGGCAATGGATCTGATGCTTGGACAGCATGTAATCATGGAGGAGGATACCGGAGAAACAGAGGAAAAGACAGGTCTTTGGATTCCAAACTACTATATAGTATCAGATGATGAGACGAATACTTACTATGTGTGGAGCTGTGATGACAATCAAAAGGTCTGCAAGAAAGAGATAAGTGTTGGAGAGATTGATGAGGAAATGCTTGAGTACCAGATTCTTGATGGACTGACAGAGAATGACTATATTGCTTTTCCAGATGAGCTGACACAGGAAGGTATGGAGGCTATTTTGCCGGACAGCATGGAGAATGGTGAAAATCAGGGCGATGCAGGAAATGCCGGTGCGATGAATGTGATGGAGTAAGGGGGCAGGCAGTATGCTGTTAGAGCTAAAAGATATAAATAAAAGTTATTTTCAGGGAAAGCAGGAAATGCCCGTCTTAAAAAATGTCAATTTTAGTGTAGAGGAAGGCGAGTATGTGGCAATCATGGGACCGTCAGGTTCCGGAAAATCAACATTAATGAATATTATCGGATGCCTGGATAAGCCAACTTCAGGAAGCTTTTACCTGGATGGAAAGGACATTTTAAAATATAAAGACAATGCACTTTCAACTGTGCGTTTAAATACGATTGGATTTGTATTTCAGAGTTTCTTTTTGATGATGAAGCAGACGGCACTTGAAAATGTGTGTCTTCCGCTGACATATGCAGGAATACCAAAGCGAAAGCGAAAGGAGATTGCCGCGCAAGCGCTAAAGCGTGTCGGACTAGAAGATCGTATGAATTATAAACCGACACAGCTGTCAGGTGGACAGTGTCAGCGAGTAGCTATTGCAAGAGCCATTTCCAATCATCCCAAAATTTTGCTTGCGGATGAACCGACTGGTGCGCTTGATTCCAAG
>CAUCWU010000100.1 GCA_958446555.1 uncultured Lachnospiraceae bacterium
ATTCATCCCCGCCCGACTATGTCGGACGAGGTTTTCTGCGAAGAACTGGATAAATAGACTTCATATTGAATTTCCAATATACAAAATCAAATAATTTGTGGTCAAATGAGAGGCGGCGGTGCTTTCATCTCGGTCATTGAATGACCGAAAATTCCTGCGCCAGATCCCTAAAGGAACGTCAGATCTTTACTATCTCGTTGTAGTATTCCCCACAAAATTCAGAAGAAAGTATGCTGCTGACGCCAAATACCCTGCCATAACAGAATTACTCAATATGGATACAGCAAGGCCTAAACTGCCTAATGCCATCGCTCTTCTGACTGTTTCCGCTGCATAAGCTCCAAACGGGAATGTACAGTTTTTCCATATCATAATTCCACAAAACAGGCATATCATTATAGTCAGCAGTAAAATAGATGTGGCAAAACGAAGCAACAAAATTTTCCAATGAGAAATTTTCTTTGCATAAACTACTTCTCGTATTGCTTTCGACTGTTCTGGCTTATTCAGCGGAACAATAAGAAAGATTCCTATGAGTATTACAGACTGCTCCAGACACTCTGCTGAATGAGCCCTGTCCAAATTTGAAATTCCTCTTAACAATGGAATTGTTAACAGATACGCGAATGATACTAATAGGTTTGTTCTTATTGCCAGATGGAAATTTACCTTGAGTATACGCCAAGCGTCGGTTATACACGAGACACAGCGTACAGGTAAGCCACTAAGTACAGGTACTACGGCTTTCAAACGCCACCGTATCATTCCCCAGTGGCTTCGCTTAAGAGTCAAAATCCATATTGACAGAATAACAAATAAAATACCAATTCCAGCCATAAGCAATCTGTTCATACAAATGATTTGCAAGTCCTCTTGTATAATTTCATAACCACGCAATGTATTATGTCTTATCATTAAAGTCGTGAATTTTGTATCTCCAGATAGTCCCGTTATTCCTTTATCAACCATCCACCACAAGAATTGAATCACAATTGCAATTGGAGAGTCTGTAAGCAAAGTAAAAAATATCCCAATTGCACATAACACCATTACTTCTGGCAAAAGCCACCATAAAATATATTTGATATATGCAAAATAGTCTATTACGATACTCTTCTCTGCTCCAAACGTGATAAGCGGCACAAGAGATTCAAAACTTAACAGCAAAATCGGAAGTAAAATCATCGTGATACTAGCTGCATATCTTGAAATTACCAGTTTCGCTGAAGACACCTTTCGGCTGTAAATCAATTCTGCTGCATTGCTCATACGGTCTTTCATCCATATCATCACTACCAAGAATATCGGATACAAGCCTAATTCCAATCCCATATAATCACAGAATAATCGTGCAAATCCGCCTGTCACCTTATCTTTATTAATTGTTTGATTATATTCTTCCAGTGCTTCCTCATAATTCATTTCCGAAATTCCAAAATAAGTAATCATCATTTCGTGAGAATATTGAGAGCCTTTTTCCCCAATAATATCTTCCATTACCTGCATCAATTTTTTGAAATGTTCATAGGTGACCTGCGATACAAAATGCTTATATTTATTATCTTCGCTTTTTGTTTCTGCCCCGCCTTCCACCTCCATATTTAAATTTCCATCTTTATCAACATTCATTGCCTCAAACGAAATCATCGTACCTGTGACTGCTGGAAAATAATCGTCTGGCAAATTTTTTAATTCTTCCTCGGTCAACCCAGTTATTTCACATAATATTTCAAGCACTTGTTTTTGTTTGCTGCTGCTTAATGTAATTACCTTATAATATCCAAGAGGATATGTGGCATAACTATTATCTTCGTATTCCGACAACAAGGTTCTTGTAACGCCTGTCATTATTGCTTCTGGATCCTCTTCCGAAATCTTACTGCCAAAATAGTTACCCTCTTTGGATGGCTTGGACAGCAATGGACGTTCAAAACCTACCGCAGCAGGTGTTATACCGTTTGCCCGATTGATTTCTGCTTGTGTGACTCCCCGAAAATTCTGTGACCAGCTAAAAACCAAAATAGCAATAAAAAGATAATAAAGAATACTCGATGCAATCTTTTTACATTCTTTTAGATATAATTTCATTGTTTATCCCTCCGTCTGTCTGGCTCAATAGATACATATACCCATCTTCTAAAGTGGGGGCTTGAAGTATATGTTTTTCTTCTGGCAGTGTCTCTGATAACACTCTGTACTGTGTGCCTGATCCAGAAGCAATAATATTCAAAACAGTGTATTTTTCCCTGATAATCTTGTCTTGCTTTTTTTCTGCCGAAATAAGATACACTTTCCCTTCGGCTTGTTTTATCAATTCTTCTGCAGCACCATTCCATATCATTTTCCCGTTGTCCAAAACTCCTATATTTTCGCAGGAAGTTTCGACATCCGAAGAAATATGGGTAGAAAGTATAACTATTCTGTCCTCTGCAAATTCACTTAACATATTGCGGAAACGAATACGTTCCTCTGGATCAAGGCCAGCCGTAGGTTCGTCCACAATCAGAATTTGCGGATCATGCAGTAATGCCTGTGCTATCCCAAGTCTTTGTTTCATTCCTCCTGATAAAGCCTTTATTTTCGTTCTCATATTTTCTTTTAAATTTACCTGTTCAAGCAATGATGCAATTCTTTCTTTTCGAATTTTATCTGGAAGATTCGATAATAAGCCAAGATAATCCATCGCATCATAAACACTCATATTTCTGTAAAAAGAAAAATTCTGCGAGAGATAACCTACGATTTCCCGTATTTTACCTGTTTCATTGATTGGAATACCATTCATACTGACTTCTCCGCCTGAAGGGACTGAAAGCGTTGCCAAAATTCTCATCAGACTTGTTTTTCCTGCACCGTTACGCCCAAGTAGCCCGTACATTCCTGAATGGATTGTAACTGACACATTTTTGAGAGCTGCCTTTCTTCCATAATTTTTGGAAAGATTCTTTATCACAATCTCCATAAATATAAAAACCTCCTTACCTGCGTTGTAAGGAGATTTTATAATCGAAAAGTCAATTTTTTGAAAAGAACTGTAAACTACACGCTTACCTGGTCATTGAATTTTCAAAAATTTTCACATCAGATTCCGAAACCATATTCTCAAGCTATATTTTTAAACTATATTTAGCTTTGCTGTCACACACGCCCCTCTTTTATTTTTATTATTTGAAATAGATAACAGCCCGCCGTGTTTTTCACAAAGTATCCTGCAAATGCTAAGACCTATTCCAAAATGCTGCCCTTCTTTATCACTGCTGTAAAATACCGTAGCTGCCTTTTCCAAATCCTTCCCTGCAAAGCCATTTCCATCATCTTCTACTGTAAGAATGAGAAAATCCTTTTTCTGCGAAATATTGATACGCACTTGTTTCTTTGCATATCTTAATGCATTTTGTAACAAATTTTCGAAAATCCGAAAAAGTACGCTTTTATCCAATCGAACCTCATCCATGGTCATAATATTACTTGAAATAAGGATTTCTTTGTTCGTCTCTAGCTGCTGCACGTTACTTCGCATTTCATCCAGTAATCGTTTCACATTTTCAGGTCGTTTCTCAATTTCAATATTTTCAATTTTCTCAACGTCACGAACGCAGTCCACATATTGCTCCAACCTATTTACTGCTCCCTGCATAGAAGATACAGTATCCAATAGCATATCTTCTGTAAGTTTATCCTGTGGTATCATTTTCTCCAAATAATCCAAATATCCTTTCAGTACCGTGATTGGCGTTCTTATGTCATGAGCCACTGAAGCATTCAATAATTTTCTTTGCTCTAAGGATTCCCACAATGCTTTTTGCTTTTGCCAAAGTTCGCTGCGCATTTTTTCCATTGAACAGCATAGCTCTCCTAACTCATCATCTTCATTGTACTCAACGTGAAAATCAAGATTATCTTCCTGTATCTTTTCCACTCCATTTTGCAGCTGTGCAATCGGAATCTTAAGTTTCTTTTGATAATAGATTGTCGCGGCCACTCCAATGCCAATCGTAATGAAAAGAACAGGTAAGCCGATCATAGCAACATAAGAGCCATAATAGGCTACCGCATCTCCCGTACTGAAAGGCTGCCATGTAATTGTATTTTTATCTATATCAAAAACATAATTTCCTGTACTCCCATCAATTCGAAAATCAGGAGAACTTATCATCAAATACTGTTTTTTCAATAATTCCTGCTGCAGTTTGTTTGCTGCAAAGATTGTAAGCGCTGACATCACTGCAATTATGCATATAGTAATCAAGAATGTAATCGTCATAGATAATTTGAGTGATTTTGTTTTTACTTTTCCCATCTGTATCCAACTCCCCATACCGTTTGAATATAATTTTTATCCGTATACGCTGACAATTTATTTCGTATCTTTCGGATATGTTCTTTCACTACAATGCTGTCGCCTTCCCCATCATATCCCCAAAGTTTTTCATAAATGGTTTCCCTGTCAAAGACCATTCCTGCATTTTGAGAAAGAAGCCGGATAATCTCAAATTCTTTATTGGAAAATTCCAGCTGCTTTTCTTTGTAAAATACAGTATGACTGTCATAGTTGATAATCAGTTCATCATCAAACCTCAAACTCGATGCCTCATGTTTCCTTTCTTCACGACGAAGATGTGCCGAAATTCTCGCCACTAACTCATCCATACTGAAAGGCTTTGTAATATAATCATCTCCTCCGACAGACAATCCTTTTATCACATCCTGTTCTGTTACACGTGCCGTCAAAAAAATAATAGGACAGGATATATGGCTTCGTATACGCTGGCATAATTCCAATCCATCCATTTCTGGCATATTGATATCCAACAATATGATATCTGGTATTACTTTTCTTCCATTCAATAATGCCAACGCTTTTTTTGCGTTATTCGCCGTATACACAGAAAATTTTTCTTTCAGACATTTTTCCATCATTGATAGTATCATTTCTTCATCATCAATAATCAATATTTTATATTTCATAAGTGCTGCCTGCTCCTTGTGTTCTTTTTATCCTTTAATTCTTTTATCATACACGATAAAAGACAGATTTTCGACAACTCTTTGATTTTTCTTACATCTGTTTGATCCATCGGGTCAGCCTTATGGATCACTTCACACTTCAATTTTTTGTGCACTTTTCACAAACTTTGTTTTTTTCTAAAAAAGTGCTTGAAGGTGACGTAACGTCACCTTATATACTGTGCGTGTCAAAGAAAAAATATTTTGACACGCGACATCATGTATATACGAAATTTGATTTTATTTTTGAACCACTAGGGACAGATAAAAAGCCATCGTCCCTGTCCCCATTAGAAAGGAGTTTATTATGACCATTATCGTTACCGGCGGAGCCGGATTTATCGGAAGCAACTTTATTTTCCATATGTTAAATACTTACCCGGATTACCGCATTGTATGTTTAGACTGCCTTACCTACGCTGGAAATCTTTCTACTCTGGCACCTGTTATGGACAACCCGAATTTCCGTTTCGTAAAGGAAAGCATCACCGACCGTGAGGCTGTTTACAAGCTGTTCGAGGAGGAGCATCCGGACATCGTTGTTAACTTCGCTGCTGAGAGCCATGTTGACCGTTCTATCGAGAACCCAGAAGTTTTCTTAAACACCAACATCCTTGGAACTGCTGTTTTAATGGACGCTTGCCGCAAGTATGGTATTAAGCGTTATCATCAGGTTTCCACCGATGAGGTTTACGGTGATCTGCCGCTTGACCGCCCAGACCTGTTCTTCACTGAGGAGACTCCAATCCACACAAGCAGCCCGTACAGCTCTTCTAAGGCTGGCGCTGACTTATTAGTTCTTGCTTATCACAGAACCTATGGTCTGCCTGTTACCATCAGCCGCTGCTCAAATAACTACGGTCCATATCACTTCCCGGAGAAGCTGATTCCGCTTATGATCGCTAACGCATTAAACGACAAGCCGCTTCCAGTTTATGGTACTGGTGAGAATGTTCGTGACTGGCTGTATGTTGAGGATCACTGCCGTGCAATCGATCTGATCATCCACAAGGGACGTGTTGGTGAGGTTTACAACGTTGGTGGACACAACGAGATGAAGAACATCGACATCGTTAAGATCATCTGCAAGGAGCTTGGAAAGCCAGAGAGCTTGATCACTTTCGTAGGCGACCGTAAGGGACATGACATGCGTTATGCAATCGACCCGACCAAGATCCACAATGAGTTAGGCTGGCTGCCAGAGACTAAGTTTGCTGACGGTATCAAGAAGACCATTCAGTGGTACTTAGACAATAAGGAGTGGTGGGAGACCATCATCTCTGGTGAGTATCAGAACTACTACGAGAAGATGTACGCAAACCGCTAATGGAGGTCGTTATGAAAGTATTTGTTACTGGAGTTGCCGGTCAGCTCGGACATGATGTAATGAATGAACTGGCTAAGCGCGGCTATGAGGGAATCGGAACTGATATTGCACCAGAGTATTCTGGCGCTGCTGACGGTACTGCTGTTGTTTCTATGCCATATGTTTCTTTAGATATCACTGATGCTGATTCTGTTGATCGTGTTATCTGCGAGATGAAGCCAGATGTTGTCGTTCACTGCGCTGCATGGACAGCTGTTGATCTGGCTGAGGACGAGGATAAGAGAGAAAAGGTTCATGCAATCAATGCTGGCGGTACTGCAAACATTGCAAATGCCTGCAAGAAGACTGGCAGCAAGATGGTTTACATCAGCACCGACTATGTATTTGACGGTCAGGGTACTACTCCATGGACACCAGATTGCAAGGATTATAAGCCACTTAATGTTTATGGTCAGTCTAAGCTTGACGGTGAGCTTGCTGTTTCTAGTACTCTTGACAACTACTTTATCGTGCGTATCGCATGGGTATTTGGCAAGAATGGAAAGAACTTCATCAAGACAATGTTAAATGTTGCCAAGACACACAGTACCTTAAAGGTAGTTAATGACCAGATCGGTACACCGACATACACCTTTGATTTGGCTAGACTGCTCGTTGATATGATTGAAACCGACAAATACGGCTACTATCATGTAACAAATGAGGGCGGCTACATCAGCTGGTATGATTTCACAAAGGAAATCTTCCGTCAGGCTACCCTTCTTGGACGCACTGAGTACAGTGAGGATAAGGTTACTGTTCTTCCTGTTACTACTGCTGAGTATGGCCTTTCAAAGGCTGCAAGACCGTTTAACAGTCGTCTGGATAAGTCCAAGCTTGTTGAAAATGGATTTACTCCACTTCCGACCTGGCAGGATGCAGTTGCGAGATATTTGAAGGAAATTGAATTTTAATTGAACGCCGCGGGAAAATCCCGCGGCGTTATTTCTTTTCAAATTCCTTTGCAACTGCTGAAAGTTCCCTCTCGTCAAACGGCTTGAAATCCTTCAAAAATATTAAACATAATTTACAAGATGTGCCCCCTGCACCAAAAGAACCAGAGATTTCAGCTCAACTTACTCACATTTTCTTTGAATTTTCTGCAAGAAAACAAATCCCACTGCACAAGACACAGCCTCTGTGATTGGGAATGCCCACCAGATAAGAGAAATCGGTGCTACTCCCTTTTGCACGAGGCTTGCAAAAATTGCGGCAAGTGGCAGAATAATAATTAGCTGTCTCAAAAGAGAAATGATAAGCGACTCTGCACCGCCGTCAAGTGCCTGATAAAAAAACGAGCAGCAAATGAAACTGGATTTACGCAGTTCTTTGCTACTCGTTTACTCGAATATTATATTTCGTGATTTTCAAAAAGTCAATTATAAAATTTATTTTTCATTTTTGAAACTTTTGGTCTCAATG